>CAXUDP010000014.1:40963-58530 GCA_964249735.1 uncultured Acetobacteraceae bacterium
GAGGCCGGCTACGTCGAGATGT
The DNA here is from genome assembly GCA_964249735.1 of uncultured Acetobacteraceae bacterium. GTDB lineage: Bacteria > Pseudomonadota > Alphaproteobacteria > Acetobacterales > Acetobacteraceae > Lichenicola. Next base: position 40,986 of record CAXUDP010000014.1, read on the forward strand.
GGAAGAAGGACAAGTCGCCGGACGCGCCGGGGCGGCTCGACAACCTCAAGGAGCTGGTGCGGGCGCTGGTCGAGTTCGACACCCTGGGGGGCTTTCTCGAGCACGTGTCGCTGGTGATGGAGAACGACGAGAACGCCGGCGCGGACCGGGTCAACATCATGACCCTGCACGGCGCCAAGGGGCTGGAGTTCGACAGCGTGTTCCTGCCCGGCTGGGAGGAGGGGCTGTTCCCGAGCCAGCGCACCCTGGACGAGGGCGGCAACAAGGGGCTCGAGGAGGAGCGCCGGCTGGCCTATGTCGGCATCACCCGGGCGCGCAAGCGGGCGCTGATCAGCCACGCCGCCAACCGGCGCATCTACGCCAACTGGCAGAGCTCGGTGCCGAGCCGGTTCGTCGAGGAGCTGCCGGAGGAGCACGTCGAGCAGGTGGGCTCGGCCTCGCTGGCGCGCGAGCAGATGCGCAGCGCGCCGCCGGTGTTCGGGAGCGGGTTCGGAGGCCAGTTCCCGCTGATGGCCCGCCGCCCGCGCACGGTGGAAGCCTGGGAGCAGCCGGCCCGTCCGTCGCGCACCGGCGGCATCGCTGTCGGGGCGCGGGTGTTCCACCAGAAGTTCGGCTACGGCGTGGTGACCGGCACCGAGGACAGCAAGCTCGACGTCGAGTTCGACAGGGCCGGGTTCAAGCGTGTGCTCGACTCCTACGTGGAGCCGGTGGCCGGCTCGGACGCGGGGACGACGTCTTGAGCGTGATCACCCGGCGCCACGCCATCGCGCTGGAAACGGTCCACGTGACGGTCCCGGATGCGGCGGTGGAAGCGTACGAGAACGCGCTCGCTTCGGTCTGCACCACCGTCGGCATCTTCGAGGCCGACGACAGCCAGACGGTGTGGCGGGTCGAGGGGGTCAAGGACCAGGGCAGCGGCGAGGCGGCGCTGTCGGCGGCGCTGGCGCTGGCGGAAGCGGCGACCGGGGTCGCGGCGCCGCTGGAGCGCGCGGCCACCGAGGCCGAGGGCTGGCTCGCCCGCACCTACGAGAGCTTCCCCGAGCAGCAGGTCGGCCGGCGCTTCGCCATACGCGGCACCCACCTGGGACGCGCGCGTCCCGGCCCGCGCATCACCCTGACGCTGGATGCCGGGATCGCCTTCGGCTCCGGCGAGCACGGCTCGACGCGCGGCTGCCTGCGCGCGCTGGAGCTGGTCGAGCATCGCCGGCCGCGCCGGATCCTGGATCTCGGCACCGGCTCCGGCATCCTGGCCATGGCGGCGGCAAGGCTGCTGCACCGGCCGGTGCTGGCGGTGGACATCGAGCCGTGGTCGGTGCGGGTGGCGGCGCAGAACGCGCAGATGAACGGGCTCGGGCGACGGCTGGCCTGCCGACACGGCAACGGCTGGCGCACGCCGACAATCCGGCGCGGCGGGCCGTACGACCTGGTGTTCGCCAACATCCTGGCGCGTCCGCTGTGCCGCATGGCGCGCGACCTGGGGCAGAAGCTGGCCCCTGGCGGCACCGTGATCCTGGCCGGGCTGCTCGACAGCCAGGTCCGGATGGTGCTGGCCGCACACCGGCGGCAGGGCCTGCTGCTGGAACGGCGGCTGCTCGAAGGGGACTGGGCGACGCTGGTGCTGCGCCGGCCGGTGCGGCCATGAGCGGTCTCATCCGGGACGCGGTCCCGGACGACCTTCCTCGCGTCCTGGAGATCACCAACCACGCGATCCTGACTGGAACCGCGCTCTGGACCATCACGCCGGCGACGCTGGAGACGCGCGGCGCCTGGATGGCGGAACGACGCGCGGCCGGCCATCCGGTGCTGGTGGTGGAGGAGGACGGCGCGGTGCAGGGGTTCGGCGCCTACGGGCCGTTCCGGCCGCATGACGGGTTCCGCCACACGGTGGAGCATTCGCTCTACATCGACCCGGCGGCGCAGCGGCGCGGGCATGGCCAGGCGATGCTGTCGGCCCTGATCGCGCGGGCGACGGAGGCCGGGCTGCACGCCATGGTGGGCGGCATCGCGGCCGAGAACGCCGCCTCGATCGCCCTGCATCAGCGCTTCGGCTTCACCGCTGCGGCGCGGCTGCCCGAGGTCGGCGCCAAGTTCGGCCGCTGGCTCGACCTCGTGTTCATGCACCGCCTGCTGGACGAGCGGCCCGCACCGGTGCCACGTCACCCCGGAGACTCCGCATGACCGATATCCACCGCAATGCGGCCGAGCGGCTGGCAGCCCTCAGGACGGTGCTGGCGGCGGACGGCCTCGACGGCTTCATCCTGCCGCGCGGCGACGAGCACCTGGGCGAGTACGTCGCGCCCTATGCCGAGCGGCTGGCCTGGCTGACCGGCTTCACCGGCAGCGCCGGCACCGCGATCGTGCTGATCGAGGATGCCGCGGTGTTCTCCGACGGGCGCTACGTGCTGCAGCTCGACGCCCAGGTGGACGGTGGCTGCTACCGCCGCCTGCACCTGACCCGCAACCCGCCGGAAGCGTGGCTGGCGGCGGCGGCGCGGCAGCCGGAACGGAACGCGCGGATCGGCTACGACCCGTGGCTGCTGAGCGACGACGCGCTTGCGCGCTACCGCAAGCCCGGGCTGGAGCTCCTGCCGGTGACGCGCAACCCGGTGGACGCGATCTGGACCGACCGGCCGGCGATGCCGGCGGCGCCGGCGGTGCCGCATCCGCTGGAGTTCTCCGGCCGCAGCGCGGAGGAGAAGCGGACGGAGATCGCGGCACTGCTGCGCGAGGCGGGCGAGGACGCGGTGGTGCTGGGCGACCCGGCCTCGATCGCCTGGCTGTTCAACCTGCGCGGCGGCGACCTCGACTTCACGCCGTTCGCGCTCGGCTTCGCGCTGCTGGAGGCGGACGAGCGCGCGACCCTGTTCATGGCGCCGGAGAAGGTGTCCCCCGAGCTGCGCACCTGGCTTGGGAACGCGGTGCGGATCGAGGCGCCCGAGGCGATCGCTCCCGCCCTGGCCGGGTTGTCCGGGCGCAAGGTGCGGCTCGATCCGGCCGGCACCGCGTCCTGGTTCAGCCAGAGTCTGCGCGCCGGCGGCGCGGTGGTCTCCCCTGCCCCGGATCCGTGCCTGCTGCCCAAGGCGCGCAAGAACCCGGTCGAGCAGGAGGGCGCACGGGAGGCGCATCGCCGCGACGGGATCGCGGTGTGCCGCTTCCTGCACTGGCTGTCCGGGCACGGCGCCGGGCAGGACGAGACCGGGCTGTCGGCGCGGCTCGACGCGTTCCGTCACGAGGCGCCGGGCTATCTCGGGGAAAGCTTTCCGGCGATCTCCGGCACCGGCCCGAACGGCGCCATCATCCACTACCGGGCCGATCCGGCGACGGCGCGACGGCTGCAGCCGGACGAGGTGTACCTGATCGACAGCGGCGGCCAGTACCGCTGCGGCACCACCGACGTCACGCGCACCGTCTGGAGCGGCCCCGGCGCGGCGCCGGCCGCGCTGCGCGACCACGTCACCCGCGTGCTGCAGGGGCATGTGGCCCTGGCCAGGGCGCAGTTTCCGACGGGCGTGCACGGGGGCCGGCTGGACGCACTGGCACGCACGCCGCTGTGGCAGGCCGGGCTGGACTACGACCACGGCACCGGGCACGGCGTCGGCAGCTTCCTGTCGGTGCACGAGGGGCCGTGCGGGATCGCGCCCACCGCGCGTCCGATCCCGATCGAGGCCGGCATGATCCTGTCCGACGAGCCAGGCTACTACCTGCCCGGCGCCTACGGCATCCGGCTGGAGAACCTGCTGCTGGTCCAGCCGGCCGGCCCGGAGGAGGACGCGCGCTTCCTCCGGTTCGAGACCCTGACCCTGGCGCCGTTCGATCGCGCGCTGATCGAGCCTGTCCTGCTGTCCCCGTCCGAGCGCGACTGGATCGACCGCTACCATGCGCGCGTGCTGGCGGAGATCGGGCCGGCGCTGCCGGATCCTGCCCGCGCCTGGCTCGAAGCCGCCTGCGCGCCGCTCCAGCCCTGAGAAGGAACTCATCCATGTCGGACACGCGCACCGCCGAGGGCGGCATTCCCGCCACCCTGATTCCCGGCGACGGCATCGGTCCGGAGCTCGCGGAAGCGGTGGTCGAGGTGCTGGAGGCGCTGGGCGCGCCGTTCCGGTGGGACCGCCAGCTGGCCGGCATGGCCGCGGTGGCCGACAGCGGCGACCCGCTGCCGCTGTCCACGCTGGACAGCATCCGCCACACCGGACTTGCCTTGAAGGGGCCGCTGACCACGCCGGTGGGCGGCGGGTTCAAGTCGATCAACGTCACCCTGCGGCAGGAATTCGAGCTGTTCGCCAACCTGCGCCCGGCGCGCACGCTGATCGGGGGCGGCCGGTTCGAGAACATCGACATCGTGCTGGTGCGCGAGAACCTGGAAGGGTTCTACGCGGCGATGGAGCACTACCTGCCGATCGGGCACGACCCGAAGGCGATTGCCATGTCGACCGGCTTCAATACCCGGGCCGAGTGCCGGCGCATCGTCGAGTATGCCTTCGACTACGCGGTGAAGAACAAGCGCAGGCGCGTCACCGTTGTGCACAAGGCCAACATCCTGAAGGCGCTGACGGGACTGTTCCTGGAGGAAGGGCGAAAGGTCGCCAAGGAGTACGAGGGCCGGGTCGAGATGAACGACCGAATCGTCGACGCCTGCGCGATGCAGCTGGTGCTCGACCCCTGGCAGTACGACGTGATCGTCACCACCAACCTGTTCGGCGACATCCTGTCCGACCTGATCGCCGGCCTGGTGGGCGGGCTCGGCATGGCGCCGGGGGCGAACATCGGTACCGACGCGGCGATCTTCGAGGCGGTGCACGGCTCGGCGCCCGACATCGCCGGCAAGGGGATCGCGAACCCGCTGGCGATGCTGCTGTCGACCGGGCTGATGCTGCAGCATGTCGGGCGGCTCGACCTGGCCAACCGTCTGACGGCCGGCATCGACGCGACGCTGGCCGCAGGAGTGCGCACGCGCGACCTGGGTGGCACCGCGGGCACGCGCGAGCTGACCGACGCCCTGCTGCACCACCTGCGTTGAGCGACGGCATCCCCTCGCTCGGCGCGCTGCGCGCCGAGATCATGCGGCAGGTGACGGAGCGGGGCATGAACAAATCGATCTGCCCCAGCGAGGTGGCGCGCACCTATGGCGACGGGTGGCAGAGGCTGATGGGGCCGGTTCGCGATGCCGCCCGTGGCCTGGCGCATGACGGGATGATCGAGGTGCTGCGCAAGGGCAAGCCGGTCGATCCGGACACGGCGAAGGGGGTGATCCGGCTGCGGCTGGCCGGCGCCGGATCAGCGTCTGCGGATGAAGCCGGTCAGGGCGGCGAGCAGCAGGGCGCTGCGCGGCGTCACCAGCAGGTCGTCGCCGTGACGCAGCTCGGTGGTCAGGATGCAGACCGACGAGCTGCTCAGCAGCAGGGCGCCGAGGCGCTGGGTGGAATGGGTCGCCAGCAGGACCGCGCCGAGCAGCTCCGAGCACCCGATGATCTGCATGTCGGACCTGCTCCAGCCCCAGGAACGGAACAGCTTCGCCTCGGGCTCGATCGCGACCAGCTTGGCGACGCCGGCGGCGGCAAAGGCGAGGCTGACCAGCGCGTGCCAGGTCGAGGGCGCGGTGCGTCGGCGGGCGATCGGGGACATGGAAGCTCCATCAGCGTCTTGGCTTCAGCACCGGTCGACCGGTCGGCTGACGCCGGCGCTGCCTCGCTTGAACCGCAGGCGGCGGATGGAGTTGCCCGGGCTGCGGATCCCGCTTCGCTTCCGGAGCCGCGATGAACCACGCCCTGAACCTTGTGCTCGGCCTGCTGATCCAGCTGTTCGGGCTGGTGGTGGCGGCGATCGCCTTCATCGAGGGGGGTGCCCGCCACCTGCTGTCGCAGGTCGGCATCACCGGTCCGCTGCAGGGGGCGCTGCTGGTTGTCTTGGGCGTGCTGCTGGTGCTGGCGGCGCTGCGCGTGTTCGGGCGGCTGTTCGCGGTGCTGCTGCTGATCGTGCTGGTGCTTCTGCTGCTGCACGGCCTGATCGCCGGGCCACCACCAGTGAACGCGTGAACGTTGTTCACGGGGCAGGCCGAGGGTCGGAAACGCAAAAACCGCCGCCAGCCCGTTCGGGGCCGGCGGCGGTTCGGGCAGGCTCGAGCGTGGGATGACGGTCAGAAACCGGCTTTCGGCGGTCCGGTCAATACGTCGACGTTGCTGAAGTCCCTCGGCAGCGGCGTGTTCTCGCGGTGGTGCAGGCAGTCGTAGACCAGGCGGCCACAGATGCTGTCGGGGTCGGTCGGGTTCACGTCGACGCCGGCGTAATGCACGGACTCGACCCGCCCGCGCTCGAACCGGATCGCGGTATGGCAGATCCCCGGCCGACCCAGCTTCAGCTCGTAGATGCCGAACGCGACGTCGATATCGGTGCCGGTCTGCACGTAGTCCCACTGCATGACCGACTGCTGCGCAGTGATGTACTGCTTCTCGGCCGGCACGCCCATGCAGGCGATGATGTCCGGCTCGGCGGCGCCGACCAGCTGGGTGCGCGCGCGATAGGCTTCCAGCGTGCCGCAGCCGCCGAGCGCCAGCAGGAGCGGGATGACCGGAAGCAGGAAGCCCTTCACGCCGCCCTCGCGGCGCGTAGCTCGTCCGCCATCGCAAGCAGGTTCTCGCGCATCGGGCTGACGCCATTCACCTCGAGCCAGTCCCGCGACAACAGCCCGTAGGCCTCGTCGCAGAAGGCGTCGAGGAAGCCCCACTCCATCCGCTTGCGCTCGGCCCAGCTGTTCAGCCACAAGCCGTCGGCGTCGTAGCCGTGCACGAACACCGCGTGGCCACCGGCGATCTTGAAGGGCTGCTTCGGCGTCGCCCAGACCGTGCCTTCCGACACCGCGTACTCCGGCAGGCTCAGCCCGATGTAGAGGCCGCCCAGCATGGCGACCGCGCGGCGCACGCCGTCGTGGTTCTTCGGCTCCACCGCGCCGTAGCCGGTCAGCACGTCCGGGGCCTGGCGGCCGACCGCGTAGCCGGTCTCGCACCAGCGGTTCAGCACGTCGAGCTCGACCGCGCCCTGGTCGCTGGCCGGATGCGCCGGATCGTAGCCGTTCGCCTCGTAGATCCCGACCACCTGGTCGTCGGTCAGCTCGATCTCGCCGCCGCGTGCGGCGGTCAGCACGCGGATCGCGCTGGCGACGCTGACCGCGGTGCAGTCGCCGAGGCCGGGGATGGTCTGGCCGTGGTTGCTGAGCTGGTCGCCGTTGCGCCACAGCGGCCAGGACGCGAAATGCGCGCCGTAGTCGCAGGCGGCCGGCGGATCGGGCAGGTGCGCCGACAGCACCGAGGCCAGGCGCGGCGTGCGTGGATCGAAGGCGGCCGGCTTCTTGCCGAGGGTGCGTGCGGGCATGGGGGTTCTCGCAAGGATCGGGAAAGGATGGCTGCAGTCACGCCGGGGTCCGGCAGGCGCGCACCGCGCGTGCCACGCCGGCCGCGTCGCGCAACACGTCCGGCCAGACCGCCGAGGGCGGTGCGGCGGCGATCTCGTCGGCAAGCGCCGCCCGCCTGACCTGGTCGAGCCGGGACGGCAGGCGGATCGCGTTGCACGGGTTCACGATCCGCGACGGCGGCAGCGGAACCGGGTCGCCCGGTGAACTAGAAGTCGCGCCCGCTGCGCACGCCGTCAGCCAGAGCGGAACGAGACACGGGAGCACCCGCCTGGGCCACGCGCGCTGCATCGGCAGCCTCCTGGTTCTGTTTGGCGAGGACGTCGTCGCGGGCCGCTGTCGCGGCGTTCCGGTCCAGCAGCCCGGCGACCCAGCGCAGGAGCCGGGCCAGCAGGGCGACAGGGCTCACCGGCCACCGCGGCGGACGACCGCCAGCGCCTGCGCCTCGCTCATCGCGCTCACGACGCGGCCGACGGCCAGGCCGGCGGCGAGCTGCACGATCGGGATCAGCGCCAGGGCGGCGGCGATCGCGTTGCCGGTGGTGGTGGCCTCGCTGCCCGGCAGCCTGCCCAGCACGCCCTGCAGCAGCGAGAGCGCGGTCTGGCTGTCAGCCAGCATCGACACCACCAGGGACTGGACCTTCGTCACGTCCAGCGACACCGTCACCGTGCCGCCGGTCAGGCTCTCGATCTCGGTCAGCACCAGCTGCGCCGCCGCCAGGGCCGCTTCCGCAGTGCCGTAGTTCGCGCCGAGCAGCAGGATCACGGTGGGCGCAAGCAGGGCGGCGGAGATCGCCGACAGGATCGCCTGGCCGTCGGTCACGATGGTGGCAACGTCGATGGTGGCGGTGGTGGTGCCGCCGCCCTGCGTCGTGGTGCAGGCGACGACGAGCCCGGCGCCGCCAAGGGCGGACAGGCGGAGCATCTGGCGACGGGACAGGATGGAGATCGGATGCATGGGGCGGCTCCGTTGAGGAAGGGGTTGGTGCGACCGGGGGCGGCGCGTCAGGACGCGTTGTCGCGGATCAGCAGGGTCGCCGCGGTGGAAGCGGCCTGCTCCAGGTCGGCCGGGCGCCTGGTGGCGATGGCGTGCGCGAGGGCGTTGGACAGGCAGCGCGCGCGGATCGCGTCGGTGGTGTTGTCCGGCCACAGCTTCGGCAGGCTGGCCGCGAGCAGCGTCGCGGCAATGCCCTCGGCGGCCGGAAACGGGTGCAGCCCGGCCAGCACCGCGCCTGAGATCAGCAGGCTGAGACCCTGCTGCGTCCCGGGCTGCTTGGACCAGTCCAGCAACTGCCGCCACCGGGACGGCGACGGCAGTGTCGGCAGCGGCAGAACGGTGGCTGCGGCGGGAGCCGCCATCGTCTGGCCGCTCATGCCAGGCCTCCGGCCAGCGCCGGTTCGGCTTCGCCGTCCACGGCATCTGCCGCGACCAGCATGTCAGCCGGCTTCACGGCCTGCGGCCGGACCAGCCAGAAGCTGTGCCAGCGATCGGAGTACACGTGACGCGCCGGCATCTTCGCCCAGTAGGCGGGGTGCTTCATGCTCAGCGCGTAGTAGCTGTCGGCGCCGCAGGTGCGTCGGGGAAGCGTGCCGGCCAGGGCCGCATCCGCCACGTCGAGCGCCACCGCCCAGCCCGCCGGGTCGGCCCGGTAGGCGATCTCGATCCGCGACCGGTTGACGTCGGACCAGCAGGAGAACTGCGCCGGCGCCAGACAGACCGCGATCGGCGTCGCCTCCCAGCCGTTCCTGACCCGCTGCAGGACGACGGAGGTCACGTTCTCCATGCCCGTACGGCCGCCGCCGCTGCATTCGCCATAGGCGTTTCCCGCCAGAACCAGTCGTGGCGAGGAAAGGTCGAGGGACATGGACCGGACTCCGGACATGAAAAAAGCCGCCCGGAGGCGGCTTCGAGAAACGGCATCGTCGGGCGGGGCTGAATGGACGATCAGGACGCCGATCGGAATGCGGCGCAACGTGCTTCGCTACGTGAAAGGGGCGAACGCAGTCGTTCCAGTCTCGTAACATAATAGAAGCGATGGGTCCGCGAGGTCAAGGAAATTGACCCGTGTGCACTCTCAGCGTCGGAAGGCGTCCAAAAGTGTTGTCGTCACTGCACCTGGCCGCTCAACAGAAAGGTCGACGTGCTGTCGATCATGATGCCGGCCTTGGTGAACTGCCCGGTGGTGGCGTGCGTCAGCGTGCCCGTGCCGGCCTCCTCCAGCGTTTCGCCGGATCCTGCAACGAAGGTGATGGTCCCGCCGCTGCCGGCCTGGATCACGTCGACCCTGCATCCGATCGCGAGGCCGCTCGGCACCGTATAGGTATGGGCCGTTGTTGCGGTGTCACGGATGATGGTGCCGCAGTCTGCGGGAAGCAGCGTATAGGCGGCAGCCTGGCCGGAAACCGTGCCGCCGGCATTGCCGGTGATCGTGATCCAGTCCGTGCCAGCCAGGTTCGAGGCGCTGGTGGTCAGCCGCAACCAGCCGTAGATCGGCGAGGCGACCGACGGCGTGGCGTTGGCGACAAAGGCGCCGGCGACCCAGTAGCCGGTGGTCGGCACCGCCAGCGCCTTCGAGATCGGCACCGTCAGGAAGGTGTCGTACGTGGCGCTGGTCGGATCGCTGTCGAGCTGCAGCAGCCTGAAGCCCTCGCGATGCAGCCGGGCGATGCCCTTGTTGGACGAGGAATAATAGTCGTTGACCACGACCGGCTCGGCCTCGTCGATGTTGTCCTCGAACAGGTCGCCGCCGTTCGGCTGGGTGGGGTCGACGTTGGTGTCGTAGAGCGCGTTGCGGATGACGTTGCGCCGGAACACGACGCCCGAGCCCGAGTTCTGGTAGAGGCCCTGGGGGCCGCATTCGCTAGACCAGTTGCCGGTCGGCCCGCGCCCGCAGCCCTTCATGTAGGGATCCAGGTCGAACAGGTTGTCCTCGACATACAGGTTGAGCTTGCCGGTCATGTTGACGACCACGCCGGCTCCCGCCATGTCGACCACGCTGTTGCCACGGAAGGCGATGTCCTCCAGGTGACCGCTTCCCTGCACGAACAGCGCGTTCTGCAGGCCGTGGAAGTCGTTGCCCTCGACCAGCACGTCCTTCAGGTAGCCGCCATCCAGGAACACGCCGTTGGGCTCGATGTCTGACTCCGCCAGGGTGGGATTCTTTGCGCCGAGCCGCGATGAGATCGTGCCCTGCCCGAAGCTGGCCCAGTTCGGATACCGGCTGTCGGTGCCGTTGCTGTTGGGCAGTGTGCGGCTGATGTGGTTGCCGACGATCAGGATGCTGTGGGTGCCCGCCGTCGGCACCGACGTGGACGTGCTGTTCGCCATGAACTCCGGATATGGATCGATGATCTTGCCGGTCGCCGGGTTGTTCTCGCCCGGGATCGCGGCGTAGGAGCCGGCACGGGCGCTGTACCCGTCGATGAGGATGGCGGAAGCGCCGGAGTTCAGATTGTCGATGTTCGCCCGATTCAGGACGTTGGAAATCGTGTTGTTGGAGATGAGGATCGACATCCCGGCCGACACGCCTTCCTGGAACGAGCTCCCGTTGGGCGTCACCGTCTGCACGTTGATGCCCTGCTGGCGGACCGTGTCTAGGGTGTTGCCGGAGATATTCGCCTGGCGCGCCGAGAGCACCCGGATGCCCTGGCTGTCGAAGATGCGGTTGCCGGTGATGTTGAGGTCGCGCCGCACGCCCCAGCTGTCGTAGATGTCGGAATGCACCGAGATCGAATCATCGTCGGTGTGCGAGATCATGTTGTCGGTCACGCTCACGTCGGCGCATTCCGACAGGTTGATCCCGTCCGAGACGCCCCAGCGGACCGTGTCGTTCTGCACGTTCACCTCGGTGCTGGTGCGTGCGCTGATGCTGAAGGCGTGCGAGTTCTCCGACGTGATCCGGAAGAACGTCAGGCCGTCGACGTTGGCCGGGATGAACGGGTTGCCGTAGCTCGACGACGCGTTCGTCGGCGTGGTGCTCGCCGTGGTCGGGTTCCAGCTGCCCTGCACCGTGAAGTTCTGGAACCGGATGTCCGAGGCACGTGCCGACGTGGTTCCGGCGCTGGTGAACAGGTTATAGCCCGATGCGTCGTTCCAGGTGACGATCGTGGCCGACTGGTCGGCGCCCTCGACGGTGGTTGAGGACGGGATGGCGAAGCCGGCGCTGGTGGCGGCGGTGAGCGGCCACGTTCCTTGCGGGATGTAGATATGGGTGCCGGGGGAGGCGGTGGCGTAGGCGATCGCCTTGTTCATCGCCGTGGTGTCGGACGCGGCGTCGCCGCGCGCGCCATGATCGGCGATGTTGTATACGTCGGACAGCCGGACGGACTGGGTGCGGCCGATCGTCTCCCCCGACGCGACCAGGATGGTCCCGCTCGCGTTTCCCCCGCCCATCTGCACCGCGCCAACGATCCGGCTGTCGGAATAGGCGGCAGCGCCGCCAGCGATGCCGACGGCTGAAGCCGGAAGTGCAGCCGTCGCGAGCTGGCGGGCATAGGTGTCGACCGACCCGGCGACGGTGCTGGACCCGGCGGCGAAGACGGCCTGCAGTTGCGTCGGTGTCGGGCCGTCCGCCTGCGCCTCGTCCACCCGCACGGCCGACACGGCTGCGACAACCGCGCCGAACACGGCGATGCCCAGATGCTTCATCATGCTGTTCCTGTGAAAGCCGCCGACGCGGAGGTGATCATTGGGCAGCTGGCCAGGCGGGCCGGTCAAGCCTTGTCGCATGGCGAGGCAGGCACGCCGGGAGCCGGCGCGGGGTGGAGAAGACCGCCAGGACGCACCGATGGCAGCCTGCCTCGACGTTGCATCAACTGGCCGGCAGGAATGGGTCGAGGAGGAGGAGCGACGAGGGCGTCTGGAAGCGTAACGCTCTGAACGGCCGAGCGGCGACCTTATCAAGGTTATTCGACCACATGGGCCCAATCAAGACGGAAGTGACCCTGGTCGGTATGACCGCCCACCGAACGCCAGTGGCACTTGCGTTCCAAGAAGCTTGGCACACGGCGGACAGGCTCGAAGGCTGCTCCAGATCCTCAAGACGCCAGACAGGATCATGTCTGATCACGCGGCTGCGAACGTGGAGCCGCCGGATGGCGACCCAGGACACCCGTGAACCGGCAGGACGGCGCTGCGCACGACGGGATGGATGATGCCGATGGAACCTTCGGATCGAGGTTGGATCGGCGGAAACGGCGCGTCGCAGGTCATCCCAACGCGATGGTAGCGGCGGACGGATTTGAACCGCCGACCAAGAGATTATGATTCTCCTGCTCTACCGCTGAGCTACGCCGCCATCGCGCCGGGAGCGGTGGGATACAAAGGCGCGCAAGCCAAGTCAACATTGGCTGGACCCAGGTCGCGGGACGCGTGTTCCGCCTGGACGAACCCGGAAACGCCCCTAAAACAAAGGCGGGACGACTGCCTGCACCACGTCGCCGACCTGCGTGCCTGGCTGGATTGCGTCCCCGCCCGTGCTCCGCCTGATCCCGGTGCTGGCCGGGCTGCTCGCGTTCCTGGCCAGCCGCGCCTGCTGGCGAACCTGTTCCTCCGCCTCCCGGACCCCCACGCCTTCTTCCGCTTCGTCGCCGGGGAGGTCAGGCGTCTGCTGCGCGTGCCGGCAGTGGTCGCGGTCGATGCCGTACTGCCTGCGGTGGCCTATCCTGCGACGCTGCCCTGCTGGTACCGATGGTGAGCTAGACCACTCCCTTGGCAATGCGCATCCGAGCCCAACCTCGTCTTGGCATGCCAGGACACGCAGCCTCAGGTGGGCTGCGGAGCTGCTCGTCTTCATGGTCGTCATCTCGGCCGCACCGATGACGTTCGGATCGGTGCGCCATACCGTCTTCACCCATTCCGCTCGCCGGCGCTGCCTTCTCGGTGGTAGCCTTCGACCGCCGGAACCCGACCAGCGGCTGCCGGAACCGGGCCGGCCGTCACAGGCTGACCTGGAGGCCGCCGCGTCAGGAGTCGGCCGACGACATCTCCGGTTGGGGACGCTGTTCCTCCGGAACCGGCAGCTCCTGCGAACCGTTCGCCGGATCGCTTCCGCGGTCCTCCTGGTCGGGGTCGGAATGATGACGGCGCTGGTGATGCTGCTGCTGGTTGGCCTGGCTCTGCTGTGCCGCCTGCGCGATCGCGTTCAGGATGCGGAAATAGTGTTCGGCGTGCTGGAAGTAGCCTTCCGCCATGACCCGATCACCGGAACTGGTCGCGTCCCGGCCCAGCTGCAGGTACTTCTCGAACAGCTGCTGCGCCGTGCCACGGATGCGAAGGTCCGGACCGTTGCTGTCGAACACGTGGTTGCGGTTGAGTGGGATCTGACCGTTGTGGTGGCGGATCGGCGTGCCGCCACCGCCGCCACCTCCTCCGCCGCCTGGACGATGGTTCCGGCCGCGCATGCGTTTCATGTTCATCAGCTTGTCACAGCACTTTCCTGATCAACGCCCCGACCTGTCCGGTCCGCTAGAGCGTGTTGCTCCGTTTGCTACCGTTTCTTCCCGCTAGACCCACATCAGGAGTCCCGATCCGTGGTTCCCGACCAGGAACCGGAGGGTTATGGACACCTTCGGGATCGCTCAAGACGGCGCGTCGGCCTTGAACATCCGAGGGCGCAGGAGGTGGCCAAGGCCACATGGCAGCGCGTTCGTCGTTCCGCCATGCTCGAACCAAGTTCGATCCATGGACGCCGAGCCGAACCCTAGCTTCGGACGGCGCTCGTGCCAAACGTTTTCTGTGCCGTGCCGGATCCCGCTTCCAGCAGCACTGCCCGTGTGATCCCGCCGAGGTCGGTTCGCGTGCCTGTCGGCCTCAGCCCGGCGGCCAGTCCGAGCTCCGCGACGTCCTCCGCCTGGCCGGCACCGACCTCCAGCACGCATAGCCCGTCGGGGACGAGCAGGGACGCCACGGCCGGCAGCAGCGTCCGGTAGGCACCGAGGCCGTCGATGCCGCCGTCGAGCGCCCGGGCCGGCTCGTGGCGCGCCACCTCCGGCATCAGTCCGGGCAGATCCGGGGTCGGGATATAGGGGGGGTTGCTCACGATCACGTCGAAGCTGCCGCGGATGGAGGTCGTCCAGTCGCCGCAGACGATGGCGCTCCGGGTCGAGAGGCCTGTTGTCCAGGCGTTCGAAGAGGCCAGCCGGCAGGCGGACGCCGACAGGTCCACCCCGACGCCCCACGCGTCCGGATACTCGGACAAGGCCGCAAGTAGCAGGCATCCGGTGCCCGTGCCGAGATCCAGCAGCCGCGTCACCGAGCGTCGGTCCGGACGCGCCGCCAGCAATGCCTCGATCAGCGTCTCGCTGTCGGCCCGCGGGATCAGGGTGTCAGGCGAGACCGCCAGCTCCAGGGTCCAGAACCCCTGCCGCCCGGTGATGAACGCCAGCGGCTCGCGCCTGGCCCGCCGCTCCAGCAACCGCTCGAACCGGTCCACCTCGACCGACGCGTCCCGTCCCAGCGCCAGCAGTCCGAGTCGGTCCACGCCCAGCGCATGCGCCAGCAGCAGCAGCGCGTCCCGTCGCGCGTGCGGAACGCCGGCCTCGCCCAGCGTCGTCCCGGCCCGTGCCAGCAACTCCCCTGCCCGTGCTCGCGTCATGCTGATCTCCCCTGGCCGGTCGCCTCCCGCCCGTTCACTGTGCGCTGGAAGGAACAACGCATGAACCGCATCCTTCCGACATGAGCCTGCGGACCCTCACGGCAGCCTGGTTCGCCTGCAGCCTGCTTCTCGCCTCGCCCGGCCTGGCGGCGGACTTCGTGGTGCTGGACCAGAAGGCCTCCGAGGAGTTGAGCGAGACCACGCGTCTCTATGTCGACGGGGCCCTGGTCGCCACCGTCCGCCTGGACCAGGCCGTCACCGAGGCGCGCATCCCGGTCTCGGTGCCCGACGGCAGCAGGCCCGCCAACCGGGCACACGACTATGCCCTGTGCGGCGAGATCGCCTTCCGCAACCACGACGGCAACCGGGAGGTGCACCAGGTCAGCGGCCAGGGCGTGCTGACCGATCCGGCCGGCCACACCTTTCTTGCGCTGGGCGCACGCGACTTCACCCAGTTCTATCTCGCCGATCCGACCGATCCGACCGCCGTGCAGACCCGTTACGGGCGCTCGCCGTTCTGCCAGACGCCGGTGTCCTGAACCGGCCGGCACCGCGCCTCACTCCTCCTGCGCCAGCAGCGCCGCCTGCTCCTCCGCCGTCAGCGCGTCGACAAACTCGTCCAGCTCGCCCGCCATCACCCGGTCGATCTTGTAGAGCGTCAGGTTGATCCGGTGGTCCGATACCCTGCCTTGCGGGAAGTTGTAGGTGCGTATCCGCTCCGAGCGGTCACCGGTGCCAACCTGAGCCTTGCGGTCGGCGGCGCGGACGGAATGCGCCTGCTCGCGCTGCCCCTCGTAGAGCCTGGCACGCAGGATCTTCATCGCCTTGGCGCGGTTCTTGTGCTGGCTGCGCTCCTCCTGCATCGCCACCACGATGCCGCTCGGCAGGTGGGTGATCCGCACCGCGCTCTCGGTCTTGTTGACGTGCTGCCCGCCTGCCCCCGAAGCACGGTAGACGTCGATCCGCAGGTCGCTCTCGTTGACCGTGACGTCCACCTCCTCCGCTTCAGGCAGCACCGCCACCGTCACCGTCGAGGTGTGGATCCTTCCTTGCGATTCGGTCGCCGGGACGCGCTGCACCCGATGCACCCCGGACTCGTATTTCAACCGCGCGAATACGCCGCGCCCGTTGACGTTGGCGATCGCACCGCGAAGGCCACCGAGCTCGCTTTCGTCATACTCCAGCAGCTCGAAGCGCCAGCCGTGCAGCTCGGCGAACCGGCGATAGGCGCCGAACAGCTCGGCCGCGAACAGCCCAGCCTCGTCGCCGCCGGCCGCCGGTCGGATCTCCAGGATCGCGCTTCGGCTGTCCGCCTCGTCCTTCGGCAGCAGCGCCAGCCTGATCTCGTGGCGCAGGGCGGGAAGCTGCGCCTGCAGCCGGTCGAGCTCCGCCTGCGCCAGCTCGCGCATGTCCGGGTCCGCAAGCATCGCCTCGGCGTCCCGCATCTCGCGCTCGGCCTGACGCAACGCGTCGATCCGCTCCACCAACGGGCCCAGCTCGGAGAACTCGCGCGACGCCTTGTTGAAGGCCTCTCCGGCGAGGCTGCCGGACAGCATGGCCTGCAGCTCGTCGGAGCGACCGACGATCCGGTCGAGCCTGTCCTCGAACCGCATCAGGCGTGCGGCACAGCCAGCCGGGAGGCCAGGTGCGCGGCGAGGCCATCGAGCGCCACCTCCTCCTGCGTGCCCTCGCCGAGATGCTTCAGCTGCACCATGCCCCGCGCCACCTCCTCCTCGCCCAGAATCACGGCGTAACCGGCGCCGATCCGGTTCGCGCGTTCCATCCGGCGCTTGAGGTTGCCGCGGTAGGCCATCTCGGCGCGGATCCCGGCGCTACGCAGGGTCTGCAGTACCGCCAGGGCGGCTGACACCATCGGCTCGCCGACCGGCACCACCGCCACCGGCACAGACACCGGCGGCGCCCCCTCCAGCAGCATGGACAGCCGCTCGATCCCGGCGGCCCAGCCGACCGCCGGCGTCGGCGGGCCGCCCATGTCGGCCACCAGCCCGTCATAGCGCCCGCCGGCCAGTACCGTGCCCTGGGCGCCGAGATCCGCGGTCACGAACTCGAACGCAGTGTGGCTGTAGTAGTCGAGGCCGCGCACGATGAGCGGGTTCTCCCGGAACCGGACGCCGAAGCCGTCCAGCGCCGAGCGCAGGCCGTCCCAGAAGGCACGCGCGGCGGGGGTGAGATACGCCTCGATGGTCGGCGCCTCGGCCACCAGCGCCTGGTCCGCCGGCGACTTGCTGTCGAGAATGCGCAGCGGGTTGCGCTCGAGCCGCGCCTGGCTGTCTTCAGACAGGCGGTCCCGCGTTTCGGCGAAATAACCGACCAGCGCGGTCCGCCAGGCCTGGCGGCTTTCATTGTCGCCCAGCGTGTTCAGCTCCAGCACGGTCTGTTCGGCGACACCGAGCGAGCCCAGGATGTCGCGCCCCAGGGCGATGATCTCCGCGTCCGCCAGCGGCTCGGCCGGCCCGATCAGCTCGGCGCCGATCTGGTGGAACTGCCGGTAGCGCCCCTTCTGCGGCCGCTCGTAGCGGAACATCGGG
>CAXUDP010000015.1:0-22586 GCA_964249735.1 uncultured Acetobacteraceae bacterium
CTCGTCAGGCTCATAACCTGAAGGTCACAGGTTCAAATCCTGTCCCCGCAACCAAGGTTCGTTCGTGTAGGCATTGTCTACCTTCAGATAATGGAGGCAGGCTTGGCGCAGCAGACCTTCAACAGAATAGTTTGACTGTTTATTAGTAGGTTTGTTCCGAGTTGAGGAACTTGCGCATGGGGTCGGCGAGATCAACTTGACTTCGTCACACTCTCTTCTGAAGATCCTCTTCACCTTCGAGAATTCGCTTCCCAGCCCGGAGGCGGACGCAGAAGTCTTCGTCAACACCGCCAGATGCTTGTCGTCCCTGGTCGCAAGAACTTGGCTGCACGTGCCTCTGCCCCGGAATGCCGACATCGAAGCAATCCGCTGCTCGGTCGAAATGTCTATCCTGCGCGCCCGGGTGCCGATCCGTCCGGCTATGCTACGTCACCTGTTCTGCGGCCTCACCTTGCCGATACACCGGGAATATTGGCAAGCCGACCTGATATATACGCGCAACCTCTGGGTTGCCTGGACCGCGACATTGTTCGGCAAAAAGGTTGTCTTCGACCATTATCGCCCTTGGTCCGACCAGATCCCGCCGTTGCGGCGCTGGCTCTACGTCCTGAACTGCAACAGCAACTTCCTGGTCAACATCTGCCACTCGAACTACACCAGGGCAGCCTATCTCGATCTCGGGGTTCCGCCCGACAAGTTGCATTGCGTGCGTAACGGCTTTGCACCACAACGCCTGCAACCGCCTGTCGCGATAGCAACAGCCAAGCAAGCGATTGGCCTTCCGCAACACGCAAGAACGGTGATCTATACCGGGCGCCTCAACCACAAGAAGGGGCTCGGCTTGGTAATGGAAGCCGCGGGACGGCTGCCTGACCTTCTGTTCATCCTAGTCGGCTCCCAGGGTCATGGTCCGATCGAGATGATGGCGGCCGCCATTCCCAATGTCCGGGTCATCGCCTGGCAGTCGTCCGAAACCCTCGCACGCTACATTTCCGCTGCCGATATCCTGCTGATCCCGCCCTCTTCCGAGCCGCTGGAAAAGTTCGGCTCCACCGTGCTGCCGCTGAAGATCTTCCTCTACATGGCGTCCGGCCGTCCTATCCTCGCCGGTGACACGCCCGACGTGCGCGAGGTCCTGCGGCACCAGGAGAACGCCTTCCTGTGCCCGCCGGATCGGGTGGAGTCTCTGGTTACTGGGCTTCGGACGCTGATCGATGACGACGCACTCGCGGCAACCCTTGCCGCGGCCGCATTGAGGGACAGCATCGATCTGACCTGGGAGGCACGCGCACGCCGGATCGTCGACATCGCCGCGAACAGGCTGCGCACCCCCCGGCAGGAACGAGGCCGATGGGGCCCGACACAGCAACGCGCCTGGCTGTCCGGCTCAGTGCGCTGGCTCCTGCACCTGGTGCGTACGCACTCCTGGGTGCTGCCTCCCAATCCGGCTCGATCCGACGCTCCCGGGACCGGAAGCGGATGAGCGCTTCGGGCAGTCTGGACGAGCATCACAGGCAGCTTGGTTACGGCTTCAACTGGCTCGGCGGCGCCACAATCGTCGCCAGGATCATCGACGTGCTGACGACCCTGGCGATGTTGCTGTTGCTGACCAGGAAGCAGGTCGGCATCGCCTCGCTGGTGCTGTCCATCGGCATGGTGGTGGAGGCCTTCAATGGTCTTGGCACCGGCCAGGCGCTGATCCAGGCGCGCTCGGTCAGCCGCGTGCAGCTCGACACGGTGTTCTGGTACGTGCTCGGCGCCGCCGCGGTGACGAGCGGGCTGACGCTGCTTGCGGCACCTTGGATCGGGACGATCTACGGCCTGACCGGGATGACCGGCTACTTCGTTGCGATCGCCGTCAAGCAGCCCCTGGTCGGCGCGGCGGTGGTGCCACTGGCGATGATGAACAGGGACCTGCAGTACCGGCAAATCGCGATCGTCAACGTGTGCGCGACGATCGCCGCCGCGTCCACCCGCCTGTCGCTCGGCGTCGGCGGGGCAGGCGCTTGGTCCCTGGTCATCGGGTATGTGTCGAGCGGCCTGTTCATCCTGATAGGCGCTACGACGGCCCGTCCGTTCCGGCCGAGGCTTCGGTTCCGGCCGTCGACCGTTTCCGGGTTGTTGCGCTTTGGGCTCAGGGCGGCGGTGGCCGATGCGTCGGAGCAAACGTTCAAGAACGTCGACTACCTGCTGGTCGGGTGGTTCTACGGCGCCTCCGCGCTGGCGCTCTATCGCGTCGCGTTCGAAGTCGCGATGGAGCCGGCGATGGCGGTCGGCACGCTCGTCAGCCGCACCGCACTGCCGGTCCTGGCTCGGGTGTCCGCAGCGCGCGGCAACCTGACGCAGGTCCTGGCGTGGTCGCTGCGCAAGATCGTCATCCTGGTGGCGCCGCTCGCGGCAGCGCTGGTGCTTGGCGCCGGCCCGCTTACGGCGCTGCTGCATGACCGGCACGGCAGCAGCTATGCCGCCGCCGCCGGACCAATGGAGCTGCTGGCGGCGGCAGGGCTGCTGCGCGTGCTCTGCCAGCCGTTGTTCACGGTCATGCTGGGATCAGGACGGGCCGGAATGGCCGCCCGCCTGTCGGCGGTGACGCTGCTGCTGCTGGCTGGTGGCATCGCCGCCGCCGGCGCCACCCTTCCGGTCACCGCAGGGCTGCTCGCCACGTCCGCGATCTGGCTCGGCATCTATCCGCTGCTGCTGGTCTGGGGCTTCCTGTTCCTGCGCCGGCACGAGGCGATCGACATCCGGGCAATCGGGCACGTGTTCTCGGCGCCAGCGCTCGCAATCGTCCTCCTGGTGGTCGTCGTCGAGGCGCTACGCCACCTGTTCGTGCCGGACGGGGCCGTGGCACAGCTTGCCCTGGTGCTGGGTCCGACGGTGCTGTGCATCCTGGGGCTGCTGCATCACTACCGGCGACGTGCCTGACCCGTCAGGCCACTGGATCACTCGGCCGCCGCTAGGGTCTTCACGCGGCCGGACCTTTGTCCGCCGCGATAACGGTCGAACATGCTCATCTGGTGCACGCAGCTCAACGTGCAGGTCGGGCTGCAGGATTTCGGCGTGTGGAACTGGCGCCGGATGTCGTCGCGCGAGTACTGCGCCAGTGGGATGTTCGGGTGGCCACGCTGCTGCGAGCACCAGTGCACCCGGCCATCCTCGGTGACGTAGAGGTAGCGCGCGCCGGCCCGGCACTTCCAGTCGTTGGGCCGGCCCTGCATGAGGTTCCTCTGGAACAGCCGGTAGTTGAGACCGTGCACCAGCGACGGCGAGATCCGGGTGACCTGCCGGTAGGCCTGCATCTGCCCCGGGCTGAGCGGCTTGAGGAGGCCGGAGTGGTCGTGCAGCACGCCGACCGAATGCTGCAGTCCATGGCTGGCCGCGACCCTGGCCACCGTCACCACGTCCTGCGTCCGTTCGTCGCTGATGCCCAGCACCGAGTTGACGTTGACCTTGAACCGGGCGTGCCTGGCCAGGAGCGCCAGCTTGCCCTCTACCGAGGCCAGGCTCTTCATCGAGACCTCGTCCGGCTCGAGGTTGTCGACGCTGATCTGCATGCCCTGCAGGCCGGCATCGTTGAGCCGCTCGATCCAGTCGCGGGTGAGACGGAAGCCGTTGGTGATGGTGGTGACGATCATGCCACGCGCACGTGCGGCACGGACTACTTGGTCGAGCTCGGGATGGAGCAGCGGCTCACCGCCGGTGAAGGTGATGGAGGCCGTCTTCAGCGCCGCGAGGCGGTCGACCCGATCGAGCAGGTCCGGCAACGGCACTGGCGGAGAGAAGTTGTCGTACTCGTTGCAGTAGCCGCAGGAAAGGTTGCAGCGACGCGTAACCACCACCTGCGCCAGCAGCGGGTTGTAGCGCGAGCCGACCACCCGGGCGAGGAAGCGGATTCCGGAGGCGAGGCCGGCTGCACGGCGGGAGATCGGGCTGTTGCTCATCGGTGTGGCGACGTGGCTCCCGGGATGACCCGGTTCGTCGGGGCCGAGGCTCCATACCATCCATGCCGCGGTGGCGAAAGAACCTGGCCCGATCCGCCGTCAGCGACGCCGGGACCGCAGGGCATCGTAGAAACCTTCCAGTGCCTCCCCCTGACGGCGTATGTCGAACCGCTGCTCTACCAGGATGCGCGCCGCGGCGCCCATGCGGCGACGCGTGTCCGGCTGGTCGAGCAGGCTCGCCATCCCCGCGCACAAGGCCTCGGCATCGCGCTCGGGCACCAGCACGCCGGTCTGCCCGTCCAGCACGCCTTCGGGGATGCCGCCGACGCGCGATGCGACCACCGGCACCCCGGTAGCCGCCGCCTCCAGCAGCACCATGCCGAGCCCTTCCACCCGTCCGGTCGGGGTGTGGACGCTGGGCAGCACCAGCATGGCGGCCCGGCGCATGTGGGACAGCGCGTCGGCGTGAGGCAGGGCACCCAGGAACCGCACGCGCGGCGCCAGCCCGAGCGACCCGGCGAGGGCTTGCAGCCGCGGGCGCAGCGTGCCGTCGCCGACGATGTCCAGCCGGACCTGCGGGTGCGTCCGCGCCAGCGCCGCGACGGCACGGATCAGGTACTCGGTGCCCTTCATCTCCACCAGGCGGGCCACGTGCAGGATCGTGGGCGTCTCCTCGCCCGGATCGCGGGGCCGGATCGCCCGCCAATCCACGCCGGTGTAGTGCACGAGCGTGCGCCGCTCCGGGAAGCCCATCGCCAGCACCCGCTCGCGGATGAACGCGGACACGCACAGGAACAGGTCGCCGTCTCGCGCCAGCCGGTGCCGGAACAGCGGGTAGTTGATCCAGGCGGGCGAGCTCAGCAGGGCGGCGGTCGACAGGGTGGCATCGAAGCCGTGGAAGGTGGTGACCAGCGGCACGCCCAGGCGACGCGCCAGCGGCAGCGCGTGCACGCCGTCGATGCCGAAATGGGCGTGGATCAGCGACGGCTGCACCTGTCCCAGGATACGCTCGAACGGGCCGGCGGAGCGGGTGGCCATCTGCCAGCCGATCCGTGCTGACGAACGCCAGCCTCCGCTGTCGCGCAACGCCAGCGAGCGCGCGCCGTCCGGAGCCGGACCATATCGCAGCCGACCCAGGTAGAGCGGCTCGTAGCGCCGCAGCTGCTGCGCCTGCTCCGTGACGAACGGCTCGGAGATCCGGAACAGGTTCTGGCGGAAGATCGCCGCGATGGGCCTGCCTGCCTGCCTGCCTTCCGTGCCCGGTTCGTCGTCCAACAGCGCGCCCCGCAACCTCCGGCCGATATGCATGGCTCGGGTGCGGTGGGGCAAGGCGTGTGACGGCCGCGCCGGATTGAATTTCCCAGCCGGGCGGATAGCTTGCGGCACACCCGAGCCCGAGCCTCCTTGTTCATGCCGATCCCTGCCCGACTGCATTTCTGCTGGATCGGCACCTTCCTGCCCTGGGCCTACGCGTTCGCCGTGCTGTCTGCGGCCGAGCGCGGCGGGCTCCCGGAGATCGTCCTGCACCATACCGACCTCCTGGAGGATGGCGACACGGTGCGCGCCCTCCGCGCCGCGCCCGGCGTGGAGCTCCGCCGCATCGACGCCGGCGTCTGCCTGGCTCGCGCAGACGAGCTCCTGGACCTCCACGGTGCCCTGGGAGCGCTCTACCGCCGGCTGGACCGTCCCGTGACGCGCTCCGACGTGCTGCGCGCGGCGATCCTGTTCCTCGAGGGCGGGATCTACCTCGACCTCGACACCGTCACGGTCGCGTCCCTGCTGCCGCTCACCCGGTCGCGGAACGTCGTCGGCGCCGAGTTCATCGTCTGGCCCAAAGCCGCACGCGCGTCGCGCTCGCTCCTCGTGCTGGCCCGCCACCTCCTGCTCGACCTCCTGCGCAAGGTGCTGAAACGAGCGCCGGGCGGCTGGAAAGCGTTCCGGCAGGTCGAGCGGCTCTTCCCACGCAGCATCAACAACGCGGTCATGGGCGCCGAGCAGCACTCGCCGGTGTTCGCCGACTACCTCCGGTCCATGACCAGGCTGCCGCCCGGGCAGCAGCGGCGGCTCTACGCGCTCGGGCCCCGGTTGCTGCAGGAGGTCGCCGGGCGCCATGGCCCGGCCGTCCTGACAGTGGAGGAACCGCACGTCTTCTACCCGCTGCCGCCGGAGATCTCGGAGCACTGGTTCCGGATGGCCCGGCACGCGCGCCTGCACCAGGTGCTGCGGCGGGAAACGCGGGTGGTGCACTGGTATGCCTCCATCCGCAGCCGGGACCTGGTCGCGCGCATCACGCCCGGCTACGTGGAGGAGAACCGTGAACGGCAGCTCTACAGCGCACTGGTGCATTCCTGCATCAAGGCACTGCCGGAGGCGGCCTGAACCGTGCGCAGCGCGGCTGTATGACAACCCCTGGGCCGGTGGTAGTAACGCCTGCGGCTGCCTTGCTGGCCACCATTCATCGTCAAAGGTAGATCATGACTGACAGGGACGCCATCCGCATCGGGATCGCCGGCATCGGTAACTGCGCCAGCGCGCTGATCCAGGGCATCCACCACTACACGCCGGAGCAGTGCCGCACGAACCCGACCGGCCTGATGCATGCGGAGATCGGCGGCTACGGGCCCAGCGACATCAAGGTCGTGGCCGCGTTCGACGTCGATGCCCGCAAGGTCGGGCAGGACGTCAGCCGCGCCATCTTCGCCAAGCCGAACTGCGCGCTGGTGTTCAACTCCCAGATCCCGCCCAGCGACGTCGTCGTGCGGATGGGGCCGGTGCTCGACGGCATCTCCGAACACATGGCCGACTACGACCAGGACCGCGCCTTTCTCAGGTCCGACGCGCAGGAGCTGTCGAAGGACGAGGTGGTCGCCGAGCTGAAGCGGAGCGGCGCCGAGATCCTGCTGAACTACATGCCGGTCGGTTCCGAGCAGGCCGCGCGGTTCTACGCCGAGTGCGCGCTCGAGGCCGGCATCGCCTTCATCAACAACATGCCGGTGTTCATCGCCAGCAACGAGGACTTCGCCACCCGGTTCAAGGAGCGGAACCTGCCGATCATCGGCGACGACATCAAGTCGCAGCTGGGTGCTACCATCGTGCATCGCATGCTGACCGACCTGTTCGGCAAGCGCGGCGTAACCATGCGGCGGACCTACCAGCTGAACACCGGCGGCAACACCGATTTCCTGAACATGAAGAACCAGCAGCGGCTGAAGTCGAAGAAGGAATCGAAGACCGAGGCCGTGCAGTCGGTAGCCAGGGAGCGCATGGCGAACCACGACATCCATGTCGGCCCCAGCGACTACGTGCCGTGGCAGGACGACAACAAGGTGGCGTTCATCAGGATGGAGGGCGAGATCTTCGGCGGCGTCGGCCTCGACCTGGAGCTGAGGCTGTCGGTGCAGGACTCGCCCAACTCGGCCGGGATCGTGATCGACATGATCCGCTGCTGCAAGCTGGCATTGCTCAACGGCGTGGGCGGCGTCCTCGAAGGCCCGAGCGCCTATTTCTGCAAGCATCCGATGCGGCAGTACACCGATGACGAGGCATACCGGATGACCGAGGACTTCATCCGCGCGCACGCCGAGATGCCGCTCCCGGCGATGAGGGCCTCGGCCGCCCAATGAACTGCCTGATCGTCGCCGCCGGACAGGGCGCCAGGCTGCGCGAGAAGCTCGAGCTGAAGCCGCTGATCCCGGTCCGGGAGGTTCCGCTGATCCAGCACGTGATGGACCGCGCGCGTCAGGCCGGCGTCGACCGGTTCACCGTGGTCAGCGGCTATCGCGGCGACGAACTGCGGCGTCACCTCGATGACACGGCGTCGCGCCAGGGGACGCCCGTGACCCATGTCGTCAACGACGACTGGGACCGCGCCAACGGCGTTTCCGTGCTGAAGGCGGAACCGTTCCTCGACGGCCCGTTCCTGCTGGCGATGTGCGACCATGTGGTCGATCCCGGGATCTTCCGCCGCCTGATGGCCCTGCAACCCCCGCCGGACGGGGTCGTCCTGGCCGTGGACTTCAACATCGACGATCAGCTGAACGATCCGGACGACGTCACGCGGGTGAAGTCCAGGGACGGCCGCATCGAGCGGATCGGCAAGCTCCTCCCGGAGTTCGACTGCTACGATACGGGTGTGTTCCTGTGCACGCCGGTCATGTTCGATGCCCTGCGCGAAAGCCAGGCTGGCTGCGACGACAGCATCTCCGGTGCCATGAACGTGCTGTCGCGCTGGAACAAGGCCTACATCCTCGACATCGGCGACAGGCTCTGGATCGACGTCGACGATGCGGTCGCTCTCGCCAAGGCCGAGGAGCTGCTTGGCTCCGGCCGTCTGTGACGGTCGTGCCGAGACGGTCGGACCCGCTCACGGGCCAGGCCGACCGGGCATCGGCTCCCGCGGATGTCGTACCGACCGGCCGTGCACCGGAGATCGAGGAGGCGACGAACCGCTGGCTCATCCATCCGGTCGCGCGTCGCCTCACCCCGCTGCTCGCCCGTCTGCGTGTCACGCCGAACACCGTATCACTTGCCGGCATGGCCTGCGGCATCCTCGCCGGGTTCGCCTACAACCGCTACCAGGACCGCCGCTTCGCGATCGCCGGACTGTGCCTGATGATCCTGTGGCACCTCATGGACGGCATCGACGGCCAGCTTGCCCGCCTGACCGGCACGCATTCCCGGTTCGGCAAGGTGCTGGATGGGATCTGCGACTATGTCACCTTCACCTCCGTCTATGTCGGCCTGGCCCTGGCGCTTGGCCGGCACGACGGCGGGTGGATCTGGGGTTTGGTCGTGGCTGCCGGTATCAGCCACGCAGTCCAGGCCGCCGCATACGAGGCGCAGCGGCAGGATTACGACTTCCTTGGTTGGGGCCGCGGCACCGCGGTCGCCGCGGATCCGGGGGTCCGGCCACCAGGCGCATCCCTGTCATCCCGGCCGAAGGTCTCGGACGGTCTGCACCGGATCTATTCGGGGCTGCAGTTGCTGATGGTCGGTGCCAGCGCAGGATCGCGCAGGACGCTGGCATCGACTTTGGCATCGGCGCTGGAGTCCGGATCCGAACCCGCCGCGTCGATCCGGCGCAAGTATCGGGCCGCGTTCGCTCCCGCGTTGCGCCGCTGGTCGATGCTGTCGGCCAACTGCCACACACTCGGTATCTTCTGCTTCGCTTTCCTGAAGATGCCTGCCTACTACTTCATCTTCGAGACATGCTGCCTCAATGCCCTTCTGCTCTTCCTGCTCGTGGGGCAGCAGAAACGCTACAGGCTGTTCCTGTCCGGGCTGCCGGCGTCCGGCCCCGCCATGCCTTCCGTCATCCGCCCACATTCGAGCGGCGCAGGAGGTGGATCGCCAGCGCAATCACCAGAAGCGGCGGGAACAGCGCCGTGATCGCCGGATCGACATCGAGCAGCAGGCCCAGGTGGCCGACGATCTGCTGCCCCAGCGAGAACACCAGCCCGATGCCGACGCCCCGCGCGATGCTCTGGCCGGCGGTCCGCATCCGGCTCGGGCCGAACACGAACGGCGCGGAGATCAACACCATCGCCACCATCGAGAACGGGATGCCGATCCTGGCCCAGAGTTCACGCCGGTAGCGTCCGGCCTGGACATCTCCCTGCTTCAGGTGGTGGACGTAGCGGAACAGCGCGACCGGCGGCACGCTGTCCAGCGGCAGGATCAGGAACCGGACCTGCCTGGCTGGAAGGAAGGAGTGCCAGGGGAGGGAAGGCAGGTGGTCGATCCTGATGTCGAAGCCATGCACCTGCCGCCGCGTCACGTCGATCAGCCTCCAGGTGCTGTCCGGCTCGATCCCGGCACGCTCGGCATGGATCACGCTCCGCAGGCCGCCGTCGTCGGCGAAGTCATAGATGTCGATCCCGACCGGCACATTGCCATGCTCGAACTGCCGCACGTTCAGGTACTGGTGGTTCCCTTCCGCCCAAAGACTGTTGTCGGAATGGAACGACGAGGCGGAGGACAGCGCGGCGGTGCGCTGCGACTGGGCTGCCTGCTGCGCCGGAGGGACCACGAACTCCGCCACCAGCAGCAGGATCGCGACGATGGGCACGATCAGCTCCAGCACCGCAGCGATGATGCGGTTCCGGGAGATGCCCAGGCTTAGCATCGCGGTCAGCTCGGAGTTCCTGCCGAGCGGGCCCAGCGCCAGCAGGGAGCCGAGCAGCAGCGACACCGGAATCACCTGCAGCAGCCTGGATGGCGCGGTCAGCAGCACGTAGAGGAACGCATCGGCGACCCGGTAGTGGCCCTGCCCGACGAAGGCCAGCTCCTCGACGAACTGGAGCAGGCTGAACAGCCCGGTCAGCGCCGCCGCCACCAGGGCGAAGGCCCGCAGAGCCGCACCCTGCACGTAGCGACGCGCCAGCCTCACTGCCACCGCGCGACTAGGGTATCGGCCTGCCTTGCCATCGGCATCAGCGTCCCGATGCGAGCCCTGGCCTGTAGAGGGTCGTGGCCACCAGCAGCGACAGCAGTGCCGGCACCCACCAGATGCCCGGGAACCCGGCGATGGTGCCGTGCTGCACCCAGGTGCGCGCCGACGTGAACAGCAGGTAGTAGCCGAAGTAGATCAGGATGGCGGTGAGAAACCTGCTCTGCCTCCCCTGCCGCGCGTTCCTGCGGCTCAGCGGAATGCCGAGCATCCCCAGCAGCAGCGTCGACAGCGGCGTGGACAAGCGCCACTGCAGCTCTGCCACGTCCTCGCTCGAGTGGGACGACGCGAGCCGCCTGCTGCTGGTGACAATGGCGCTGTCGTCGGGGGTGTGCGCGTCGCTTCTGTCCGGGCTGAGGGTGATGCCCTGCGCCTCCACGACCTCGTCCGCCTGGCCGTGGGCACGGTCCATCTTGTAGATGTGGGCATCGCGGAGATAAACCTCCGACCGGTCGCCCGACTTTTGCGGCAGGGGGTAGGCGAGCCGTGCCGAGATGATCTCGATGCCGTCCTCGCGGCGGAGCTTGATGAACACCTCGCGGCCCGGCGCGTGTGGCCCGTCCCGGCGGGTGATGTAGATCACCCGCGACCCGTCGTGGCCGAGGTAGAACGAACCCGCCTCCATCGCACCGACGTCGAGCAGCGCCGCAGCCTGCCCAGACAGCCTATGCAGCCTGCCATTGGCCCATGGCCGCACGAACAGCGACAGGCCGCCGACCACGAGAGCCAGACAGGCCGACAGGATCAGCACGGCGCGGATCAAGGTTCCCGGCGTCACGCGCAGCGCGAACATGGCGGCGAACTCGGACTCGCCGTAGAGCCTGCCGAAGGACAGGATCACCGAAGCGTAGAGCGCGGCCGGGATCAGCACCTCCAGCGCGATCAGCACCTTCAGGCCGGTCAGCTCGACGACGACGTTGCCCGGCAGCAGCCCGTTGACCGCGTCGTCCAGGAACCGTGCCGCACTGTAGCTGGCGAACAGCGCCATCAGGACACCCAGGATCATGGCGAGCGGCCTAGCCAGCTCGCGGAACAGGTACCGCTCGATGATCAAGGTAGGATGCGACGCGCCTGCGCCTTCAGCGTCCGCGACGGGACGCGCATCCCGGCCGTCGCAGGGTTCCTTTGGAGCAACATCGCGTGGGCGCCCTGGCCGATCCCGCCGTTGGTCCGGCTGGCCTACAATCCTTCGGGTGGTGTCGCAAGCGGGCGGGGGACGGGATCCACCGGCACCGCCAGCGGGGCCAGAAGCAGCGCACCGCCAGGCCCGGCCGCCACCGGCGCATACCCACCAACGAACGCGCCCATCACCGGGTCGCGGCCGACCAGGCGACGCGCCTCCGCATGCGTGGCCGAGCGGGGCTGATACTCGAACAAGGCGAAGCGGTGCCGTTCCACCAGGCGATGGAAAGCGGCAACCGGACTGCCGGCCAGTGGAATTTTGGTGGCCGTGTTCCGGGCCAGGGCGCTCTGGGTCAGGTTGAACACATCCACGGCGAACGGCCTGCCGGCCCAGTAGCAAAGCGACTGCATCTCACATCCGACCGGACCGCCCGCGTCCGCCAGCCGCGCGATGATCGGCTGCCAGGCTGCCTGCAGCGCGTATCGATCGGCAACGTCGTGCCACGCCGCGGGCAGGCTCCACGGCATCGCCCCCAGCACCGGCAAGGCGGCGAAGACGCAGGAGGTTGCCGCGCCAAGGCCGCGCCACCGCCGTTCCGTGCCGCGCTTCGGCGTGACGGACAGCCCGAAGCCCAGGCACAGGGCCACCAGCGTCTCGAGATGGGCGTTGTAGTTCACGCCCTCCCCACACCGCTGGGCGATGCCGGTGACGAGGGCGATGCCGATGAACAGCATCGCCAGCACGGCCCTGTCCCGGTCCGGATGCCTCCGCATGGCGAACACCACCAGCATCGGCAGCAGCGGTGCCACACCACCCGCCGCATGGATCAGCAGGCGCAGCCGGAAGACGCGATGGTGGTCCAGGACGTCGACGAACGCCGCACTGCCGAACCATGCCCAGGTAGTCAGCAGCCCCAGAGCCAGCCCTGTCCCGACCGCCGCCGCCCAGACCAGCGCCGCCCGTCGGTCCAGCCAGAGCAGCCACAGCGTGGTCGCCGCCGGCAGCGCCACCAGGCTGTGCTTGACGAACCCGCCTGCCAGCATCAGCAGCGCGCTGCCCAGGATCCTTGGCCACGGCAGCTCGCCGCGCCTAAGCCGACACGCGAGCTCGCCGCGCAGCAGCACCGCCAGGCCGGCCAGCATCAGCGCCTGCGCAAGCCATTGCGGGTCATCCATGGCAACGTAGCCGCGGTAGAAGCTGCACGCGAACAGCAGCAGCAGCATCGCGGTTGCCGCTGCCATGCGTGCGGTGCCGCCCGACAGCCGGACACACAGGCCGCTCAGTCCCGCTGCCGCGAGCAGCGCCGCCAGCGCCACCGTCCGCCCGGCCACGATCATGTCGCCGAACACGAACCGTCCCAGCCCACCCACCAGGAGGAAGCCGAGCGGCGGATAGTTGTTGAACACGAGGCTGTCGGGCCCTGGATAAAGCGGCCCCAGGCCAGGCATCGCCGCGCGCGCATCGAAGGCGGCGTTCCATCCCTCGTCGTAGTTGATCGGGATGCGCAGCGGGATCGTCAGCACGGGTCCGGCCAGCAGCAGGCCGAGCAGGATCACGGCGACGAGCAGCACCAAATCGAGCGGCTTCGGGCGCGGCACCGCCATGAACCCACCCTGCCGCGGCATTGCGCTACTCCCGGTCCGGCCGCGGCACCTGATCCAGCGCCTTGGCCGGCGTGACGGCGTAGAGCGCGCTGATGTCGTCCTTCCAGCGCAGGGCAAGGCGAGGGTCGCTGTAGCCTGCCGGCAGGGACGCGTCGATTAGCCACAGGTAGTCGATCCCGCCATAGGGGATCGTCGGCAGGACGTCGTGCATGTCGCGCCGTCCCTCCCCGACGTCCCGGCATGCGCTTTCCCACACGTATTGGGACGGATCGTCATAGAACATCGCCGAGGGCCGATAGCGGATCTGGAGCAGATGGGCGCCGTCGACGTCCCATTCCGAGTTGGTCCAGCTCCGGCGATACACGATCGCCAGGTCGCCAAGATGGCCCAGCCGGTCGGTCCGCCAATGGTTACGCGCGCTGCAGTAGACGCCGTTGAGCACCAGGACGCGGCTGTGCTCCGGAACATGGCGGAGCGCTGCAAGCTCGGTGGTGTAGCGCGCGTCGTAAGCCACGAAGCCTGCGAAGGTGAGGCCGAGCCGCCCTGCGAACAGCAGGAGTCCCGACACCAGCACCAGGCGCCCCAGCCGCGGCGTGACCCGGCTCCAGTCCTGCGTCGCGAAGGCCAGGATCGGGATCAGCGGCAGCAGGCGCTCGTCGGCGAAGCTCGACCCGCTCAGCGAGGACGGCATCACGACGAACAGCACGAGCAGGGCGAGAAGAGCGGGACGCACCGCCCGGTGCGGCCGGGCGCCCTTCCACCATCCGAGCGCAAACACTGCAATCGCAGTCACCAGCGAGCCCTGATCCAGCAGCCGGTTCTGGTCCCGCAGCAGCATGACCAGCGCGTTGAGCTTGATGTGGACCCCGGTGTGGTTGCGGCCCACGAACGACTGCGCGCTGAGCCGCCACAGCAGCAGGATGAGGACCGACGAGGCGAGAGGCCGCGTGCGGCGCAGGAAGCTCCCGAACTGATCCCGGCGCCGCAGCCCGGCCAACTCGCGCGAGCCCGCGAACAGCACGAACAGGCAACCGGCCACGACATGGCACAGGAACAGCAGCGGCAGCGCGACCCAAGTCACGAACTCGCGCAAGGACGGACGGCGATCCAGCATGATCCAGGCGCTGAAGCCGATCAGCGCCAGTGCCACGCCCAGCATGTAGTTCAGGAAGCCGTAGTTGAACGGGTAGCAGTACACGAACACCAGCGCCCAGCCGATCGCCGCGGCACCACGCGGGTTGAGCGCCCGGGCCACCATGAGGATGCCGACACCCAGCAGGGGCGGGATAACCGCCGCGGCCAGCCGGTAGGCCCCGGTGATGCCGACCACCCGCCGAGCCGCGGCCACGATGAGGTCGGTGCCGAGGTTCGGGACCAGGTGCCAGTTGAACCCCATGAAGGAGGTGAAAGCCGGATCGTTCGCATAGGCGGCGGCGGCGGAGCCTCCCATGTGTCCCGGCACGTCCGTGAGCGGCGGGATCGTGACCACCAGGAAGGGCAGGACCAGAAGCAGGCAGATCGCGACGGCGAACGACCTGCGGCCGATGACGCTCATGTCGGTCAGGTGTGGCTCGGGAGAAGGGTTTCCACCCGTCCCGCCGGGATCGCGACGCCGCCGGTCGCGGTGCAGGCGTCCGCTGCGCGCAGCACATGGATCCACATCGACACACCCGCAGACGCGGCTGATCCGTCGCCCCCGCTGCAACTGCCGGCATGCACACGCTGGTTCCGACCCCACCAGGATGGCGGGCCCGGGCGCCTCGTACTGGACGGGATCATGCCAGGCGGTCGCGCCGGCACCGCATCACGACAGCGATCAGCCGTGCTCGCCGCGCGGCGGCGGCCGGTCGCGAGGGGGCGCGCCGGACAGGCGGGCAACCCAGGGAAAGCGGACCGCCTCCGACACGTCGTATCCGAGGTTGAAGACGTGTGGCGACCGCCTACGCAGCCGTGCCGACGCGTAGTAGGTTCCGAACAGCCGGTCCACGATGAACGAGCTTATGCCGTAGTTGCCGACCTCGTCATGGAAATGGTGCGCAAGATGCAGCTCCTTCATGCGCTGCAGCAGCCGGAGCCGCGGCTTGAAGTTGAGGTGCTGGATGCAGTGGCATAACTCGTAGGCGCAGGTAATGAGCAGGCCTGCGCAGGTCGCGGCCGCGGCTCCGCCGGCCCCGCCGCCCACCAGCCATCCAAGCGGGATCAGGATGGCGAGCAGGGTGGGGAGCGTAGTGACGGGCGAGCCGAACAGGACATCCATGCGGTACGGATCCTGATGGTGATCGAAGTGGATCCGTTTCCAGAGCGCGGCGGTCAGCTTCGACCGGTAAAGGAAGCGGCTGTGCAGGACGAACCGGTGGATCGCATACCAGGCGATCGGATAGGCGGCGACCGTGGCAGCCACGGCGCACAGCGGGCCCCAGACGGAGGTGCTTTCCCACGCTGCGGCAACCCCGGCCAGAACCGCTCCGACGACATAAAGATGGACGGCGGGATGGGTGCCATAGGCGACGATCAGGTCCCGCAGGGTCATCCGTCCCAGGTCGAAGCTCCGTCCATACTTCCGCCACCTGGTGTACATGATGTCCTCCTGGCAGGGTGGGGTGAGCCCGCGAAACTGCCGCGTCAAGAAGCCGACACCGATATCATGATCTTCATCGCCGAACTATTCGGCAGATGCCGAGATGCAGCAGGCCTTCCAACCGGACGGGAGCCTCGGCCCCTGTCTGCAACCGGATGCCGCGATCTCCCGCTGCCCTTGACTGGTCGAACGGGTAGGACAGCAGGATCAGGCACCACGATCGGCCATCATCTGGCAAGCGGGCCGTAGAACGACCCGAAGTCGAGGCGTTCCAGCCTGGCAGTGTTGTGATGCTGGAAAGCTGATCAGTTGCCTCGCGATCAATCACACCGCTACACGCCAGCATGCAGCTCTTGCGTTCTGATCCGCCTTGCCGGTTGCACGGCTCCTGGCATCTTCAGGCATCAGCAGCAACCGCACGTCATCTGGTCACAGGATGATGTGGTCTTGCCGGGAAACGGTTGAATATGCTGTGTCCAGCTGATGACCGCCATCCAGCCCTGCAACGACCCGATGGATGCTGAAACCAGTGCCACCGGCAGCGCCGGCGACGCTCGATCGCGTGAGACTCGCAGGTGGTCAGCGATCATGCGGAAAGCGAGCGGTCATGGCTGCGAGCAGGATGACAGAGTTGATGGGCCGAACGGCCGAGCCCGCGTCGTGAGTCCGGCTTATGAACCCTCTCGACGGTGGCGACCGGTTCATCTCCTGTTGACGGTGCTGGTCACGACTTGGCTCGCATCGCCGGCATCGGCGCAGTCCGTCAGCGAAGCCGGCCGACCGTGCACGTCGAACGACGAGCATGCGCCTCAGAGGATCCTGGCGACCGTGACGGGGGCACGTCGCATAGCCGGCAACATCACCTTCACCCTGTACGGTTCTCGACCAGTTTCCTTCCTGGCCCATAATGGATCGATCGCGATCGACCGGATAACCCTTACAGGAGTCGCCGCGGACGCCTGCTTCGTCGTTTCGACTCCAGGTGTCTATGCACTCGCGGTCTATCACGACGAGAACAACAATCACCATTTCGATCGCTCGTTGATAGGTCTTCCGGTGGAAGGCTACGGCTTTTCCAACAACGCCACGATCTTCATGGCGCCTCCCTCATTCGCGTCCGCACGTTTCACAGTACGAACAGGTGATAACCACCTCACCATAAAACTACGATATTAGTCTTCTGCCGGCTCATCGGATCATGACGTCGAACTGACGGGAGCAGCCTTCGGCAGATCGCTCGGTTTCTGCGGGTGTGAACCAGCCATCTTGTGTTCGTGACATTCTGAACGACTTGATATGACCAGCGCATGACAGTCTGGAACAAGGAAGGATTAAACAGTCCAAACCTTCAACGCTGCGGGAAACATGACCTTCCAGTAAGATCCAGCCTCTGCCGCATCGGAAGGTGAGACTTCATGAAGCAAGGGCCTGGTCGCGTGATCTGGCGAGGCAGGCCCTTGCCACGATTTCCAGTGCTTCGGTGACGTCCTGTTCGCGCTGCTGCACCGACAGGAAGAAGCGCAGCCGCCGACCGCGGCAGCGACCGCGATCGCGATCGCCGACGACGCGCTGTACACTACGCCGCCCACTCCGTCGCGGTGAAGCGCGGATCGCTTCCGAGCGCCCAGCCGGTGCCGACGATTACTGCAAACGTCACGACCGACACGATCGAGGCCTGGACCAGGGCGAGCCAGGGCAGGAACTGAGCGGCATAGCGCAACCACGTGGTCGCGAAGCGCTGCGCGAGCTCGCCTCCGGCATGCCATCTCGGCGGGATCACCGTGATCCAGGCCGTCACGCCGGAGCCGCCGGCGAACAGCAGCATGCCGACGAGCACGAGGCCGGCTGCCAATGCCCAGGCATCGTCCGTCCGCGAGAGCCGACTATTCCGTCAGGAGGCGGCACCCATGCTGCCCATGCCGTGCATCGTCTCCGACCCCGTGCTGATGGTCGCGAGCTTGATCGCCCGATCCGCCTCCATGCTGAGGCGGACCTCGCCTCCCTCGATGGACGCCACTGCACTGACCGGCAGGTAATGGTGGTGCTGGCCGGATCCGTCCGGATCGTCCTTCTTGGTCAGCTTGATCCGGTCCTCTTCCACCTTGTCTACGGTGCCGACGTGGCCGCCGTCGCTGCCGACAACCGGCATGTGTTCGGCGATCTGTGAGGCTAGGGCGCTGCCGCTCATGCTGCATCTCCATCAATGACGCGCGACGTCGCGCGAGCATCCTGGAACGGCTGAAGCAACGGCGGGATCACCGCCACACGAAGGCGTCATGCCGGACGGCCATGTTTTCCGCCATCGGGTTGGAGCCGCCACCCCGGCGTCACGTGGCGCGACCGGCAGGAAGCGGACCGGGCGCAACATCCCGACGAGGAACGGCCTCCTTCGCCGCGCCGCGCGCACAGCAGGCAGATCCGGCCCGTTCCTCAGCCGAGCAGCCCCGCCAGCCCCTGCTCAAGCCGCAGCTGCGCCTGCACCCCGAGCGCTGCCACGGCCGCCTCGTTGCCGCCGCAGGAATGGCGGATGTCGCCGACGCGGGCAGCACCCTGTCGCGCGCGCAGCGGAACGCCGTGCAGGCCGGCCAGGATCTCTGCCAGCGACCGGATCGACACCGCCCGGCCGGTACACACGTTGAAGCGGGCCGGCTCGGCGCCGGACGCCCACACCGGGTCGGCGAGCAGCTCCATGCCCGCCAGCAGGTGCGCCACCACGTCGCTCACATGCACGAAGTCCCGCGTCTGCGCGCCGTTCCCGTGCAGGGTGATCTCCTCGCCACGGCCGATCCGGTCGGCGAAGATCGAGATCACCCCGCTGTACGGCGACCCCGGGTCCTGGCGCGGGCCGTACACGTTGAAGAAGCGCAGGCCCAGCGTCGGCACACCGTGCACCAGGCTCGCCACCCGCGCATGCAGCTCGCTGCCGAGCTTGTCGGCGCCGTAGGCGGTCAGCGGCGCTGGCATCCGGTCCTCGCGCGCCACCGCATCGCCGGTGTCGCCGTAGACCGCGGCGGAGGAGGCATACACCACCGGCATCCGCCCTCCGGCCCGCGCCGCGTCGAGCACCGCCACCGTGCCGCCCTGGTTGATGCGATGCGTGCCCGGCCAGTCCTGGTTGCCACGCTCCACCGAGGCGATGGCGGCGAGGTGGAACACGCTCTCGACCCCCTCCACCGCCGCCCGCACGGCCTGCGGATCGGCTACGTCCCCCAGCGCGAGCGACACGCGCGGGTCGAGGTTGCCGCGCTTGCCGGTCGACAGGTCGTCGAGCACGACCACCTCGTGGCCGCTGCCCAGCAGCGCGTCGCACAGGTGCGAGCCGATGAAGCCGGCCCCTCCGGTGACCAGATAGCGCCTCGACCCGCTCACGACAGCCTCCTTACGACCGCCACCGGCGCAGCGCGTCGCCCGCGACCTGGCGCAGCAGCGCCGCCCCGAGCGGATGCTGGGGATCGGCGAGTACCAGGCTGTCGCGCCGCCTGACTGCCCAGCCGCGCTTGATCTTCCAGGCCGTCAGCACCCTGCCCGGCGACTGCGCCGTTTCGTCATGGGCAGGCTCGTGCAGCAATGGCGTAACCCTGCTCCGCCGCCCAACGCTGCGCCGCCTCAATCGTGGAGCAGGCCGCAGGGCCGGGAAGCTGCTCGGCCACCGTCCATCTCGTCGCATGTACAGCCTCATGTTCGGCCAGCTGGCCCGGCACCGCGGCCGGATCCGCCGCCAGCAGGATCGTCATATCCGGATCGCGCTGGGCTTGCCGAGGTTGAACCGACCCACAGCCGGATGCGAGCCGGTCACGACGGTGACCCGAGACTACGCCGCAACGGCACCATCGGCCTCGAACCAGCCTGTGGGACACACGCCTTCGGGTGGTTGCGCCGATGGCTGAGACCGATCGGCACCGACGCGCCATGGTCGATCCCGATCAGCCATCAACGTCGGCCTCGTCCAGCACCTCCGCTTCCTCGTCCTGCAGCACCGCCTGCCTGTCCAGCGTCAGCCCGAACCGGGCCGCCACGTCCGGGGCATAGCGAAGCAGGTCCGGACGAAGCCGGAGCAGGGCGATGTCCTTGACCTTGCTTTCCAGCATCACGTCGAACTCGAGCCCCTCCATCGCCCGCATGAAGCCGATGAACTCGAACGGGCTGCAGAAGTCGGCATGACCGGTCCAGACCGGCGCCACCAACGCGGTCTTGAGCTTGCCGGTCTTGCGGTCGCGGCGCTTCAGCTCGCGCATGCCGTTGTTGGGGGTCGAGAAGTGCAGCTTCGGCCGCTGGTCCGCGGGCCAGGTGGCGAGGATTGCCTCCACCGTGGGCCTGAGCGCCAGCCCCTCAGGATTGAGACACCAGAAATGCTGGTGGTCGAAGATCAGCCGCACCCCCGTCTGCTCGTTCACCCACAGCACATCTGCGGCGGAGAAGCGGATGTCGTCATGCTCCAGCACCAGCCGTCGGTGCACCGGTTCCGGCAAGGTCGGCCAGGTACGGGCCCAGCGCTCCCGGCTCGTCACGGTGTCGCCATAGGCGCCACCGACATGGATCACCATCACCGCCTCGGGACCCAGTTCCATCCGGTCGAGCATCTCGGCCTGGCTCGTCAGGTCCCACACGCTCTTGCGCACCAGCTCCGGATCCGGACTGTTCAGCACCACGAACTGCGACGGGTGGAACGACAGGCGGATGCCCAGGCGGCGCGCCTTGGCACCGAACGCCCTCAGCTCGGCGGCGCTGTCCGCCACCATGCCGTGGAACTGCGGCAGGTCCGGATGAGTGGCATAGGGCGCCAAGTCCGAGGACATCCGGTACATGCGCATGTCGTGCCGGTGGAGGTGGTCCAGGATCGCGTCCAGGTACTCGAGGCTGACGCGCAAATGCGGCCCGCTCTGCCAGCGACGCGCGTCGTTGCTCTTGAGGTCGGGGCGCGCCATCACCTTGACCGGGAAGCCGAGCCTGAGGTCGGTCACAGCCGTGCCTCCGTCTCGGGCACCGCCATGTCGGTGCCGAAGCCGAGCGCCACCACGAACCGGTTCCAGACCGGGTCGCGCAGCGCGCCGCCGGTCGCCTGCGCGTGACCGTTGCCGTAGTTTCCATCCGCCCCCTCCGGCGCATGCTCCCGCAGGAAGGCGACCAGGTCCTGCCCGGTCGCCGAGCGCACCGCGAAGTGCACCCAGCCCGGGCGGTATCCGGTGTTCGCCGCCATGACGATGTTGCCTTTCAGCCGGCCCTTCCAGGACTGCGCCACCAGGGGATGGATCTGGCACGGCGAGTCGAGCCGGATCAGCGCCACCGGCGGCTTGACCCGGGGCGCCACCCGGCGCGCCGCGTCCAGTGCTGCCTTCACCTCCTCGCGGGCCGCCTGCAGCGATGCGGTCTCGGGATGCTCGCCGGAGATCACCGCCCTGGGGCTGTCGGCCTTCATCAGCAGCGCCAGCGACGGCGCCGCGTCGCCCAGCCTGGCGCGCCTAGGCGCGTTCAGCAGCGACACCGCTTCCCGGAGCGCCGTCGAGCCGTAACGCTTCCGGGCATCCGCCAGCTCGGCGAACGGCGCCTTGTCGCCGAGGTCGCCGATCAGCCCGATCGCCGCCAGCCACAGCAGGTCGTCCGCCGGCCCGAGCCCTTGCGCGCACCACCAGGACAGCAGGCTCGTGGTCGGCACCGGCTCGGCACCGAACCCGGTGACGACCGTGGCCCCGTCGGCATCGCCGGTCGGCACGTGGTGGTCGATCACCACCGTGGGCGTCCCGTCCAGCAGCGGCCCGGGCGCCAGCCCCAGGTCGGCCACCACCAGCCCCGGTGGTCGGCGTCGGCGCAGCTCCACTCCCATTTCCGCCGACCAGGCCGACTCGCCGCGCCCGACCACCCGGATCTCGGGATCGCGCCCGGACCGGGCCAGCGCCCGAGCCAGGATCACGCCGGAGGACAACCCATCCGCATCGTTGTGAGTGAGGATGAGAGGGTTCCGGCCGAAGCCTGCCACCGCCTCCGAGAAGGTCTGCCCGATCGACGTGATGTCCATGCGCGCTACAACTCGGAGGTGCCAGGACCGTTGCCTGCTCCCACGCCTCGTGTGCCTGGCACCACCGTCTGCCGGCACCCGCCGGAAACGGGGAGTCCGTCGATGCCCGACCTGCCCGATGCCTGACCTGTTCCGGCGCCGCACGACGCTCCGGACGACCGACGCGCCCGGTGGGGCGGGCTGTCACGGCAAGCTCCCGGCCCTGGGCGACTTCGTCACGCGCGGCCTTGGCGGCGCTGCGCTGGAACGCTGGGACGGCTGGCTGCAGCGGCTGGTGTCGGCGTCCCGCGCCGGTCTCGGGTCGGACTGGCAGGCCGCCTGGCTGCGCATGCCTGCCTGGCACTTCGCGCTGGGTGCCGCGGTGCTCACTGACGGGCCCTGCGCCGGGGTGCTGATCCCCAGCGTCGACAAGGTCGGACGCAGCTATCCCTTCAGCGTGCTGTCGCCGATGCGGCCAGACGGCGTTCCGTCCGCCGATTGGCAGGCCCGGGCGGAGGCCCTGGCGCTCGATGCACTCGAGGGACGCCTCGTTGCGTCGCTGCTGCAGCAGCGGCTGGACCGGATCGGCTGCCCGTGCTGCACGGCCGGCCCGCCGGTCCCGGTAGGCGGATGCGTGTTCTGGTGGCACGCGGATGATGCAGGGCAGCGCTCGACGCTTCGCACGGAGGGCCTGCCCGGCCCGGAACATGCGCAGACGCTCGTGCTCGGCCATCCGGGCAGCCCCGATGGAGCGGGACCAGGCTGAACCGGAGCGTCCAGCCCGCCACCTGCCTGGTGGAGCCGGAGAGGCCGCTACTTCCCCTGGCTCCCCGCGATCCCGGCTTGCCTCGCCACCCGCCGGCGCGGCAGCATGCGGTGCAGCACCGGATCGCGATCGAG
>CAXUDP010000015.1:22686-46284 GCA_964249735.1 uncultured Acetobacteraceae bacterium
GCCTCGCCACCCGCCGGCGCGGCAGCATGCGGTGCAGCACCGGATCGCGATCGAGCAGGTGGTGCTTCAGCACGCCGAGCAGGTGCAGCGCCAGCAGCGCGTAGAGGCCGTAGGCCAGCAGGCCGTGGATCCGGAACCAGGTCGTGTGCACTGCCTCCTTGGTGACCGGGTCAAGCGCCATGATGGGTGCGATACGCGGCCAGGGCACGAGGCCGAACAGGCGCAGCGGGTGCGCGGCGGCGTCCTTGAAGGCGGAGTCATGGATCCAGCCGGACAGCGGCAGCGCCAGGATCAGCGCGTAGAGCAGGAGGTGCGTCCCGTGCGCCAGGAGCCGCTCCCGGCGCGGATGCGCGGCAGCAGGCGGCGGCGGCGGGTGCGACAGGCGCCACAGCACCCGCAGCAGGGCCAGGCCCAGCACGGTGATGCCGATCGACTTGTGGGTGTCGATGGCGGGCCGCACCATCGCGTCCGGCAGGGAGCCGATGGTCCACACCAGCACGAGGTTGCCGATCACCAGCAGGGCGACCAGCCAGTGCAACGCCATCGCAGTGCCCGTGTAGCGCCCCGAACGTGTCATGCTAGATCGATCGTCCCCGCCGCGATGCCCGGCGGTCGGAGGATGCCCGGCGCTTCGGCCGCTGCAAAGGCCGGCGATGCGGCCGGTTCGATCAAGGAGCCCGGATGACTGCTCAGATGATCGGTGACGGGATCGCGGACGAGACCATCGCCGGGCTGCTCGCGCGCCGCCGTCGGGCGATCTCGCCGCGGTTCAGCCCACCGCCGACGCCGCTCGTCAGCGTGCTGATCCACGGCGCGGTGCTGGTGCTGTGGCTGGCGCTGTTCTGGCGCGCGCTGGGCGGCAGCGGGGTGTTCGCCTGGTCGGTCGGGCTGGCCTATGTCGGCTACGACACCCTGCTGCTGTGCTTCGTGTTTCGGCAGACCCTGGTGCTGGCACGGCCCCTCGCGGCACGGCCGGCGTCGCCCCGTATGCCGCCCGGCACCGCGCCCACCGCCACCGTCATCATCGCCGCCCATGACGAGGTGGCGGTGCTGCCGGGAACGCTGGCCGCCCTCGCAGCGCAGACCGACCCGGCGGAGGTGGTACTGATCGCCGACGACGGCTCGACTGACGGCACCGCGGCGCTGCTCGGCGAGCGCTACGGCCTCCTCGCGGCCGAACCGAACCGGATCGGGCCGCCCGGCCGCCTCGATCCGTCGCTGCGCTGGCTCCGGCTGCCACAGGGTGGCAAGGCACTGGCGCTGAACGTCGCGGTGGCGCTGGCCGGGACCGAGCTGGTGATGACCATCGATGCCGACACGGTGGTCGAGCCGGACGCGCTGGCGGCGATGCGCCAGGCCTTTGCCGACGACCCGCGCCTGGTCGCCGCCACCGGCGTGCTGACCCCGTTCTGCGACGCCGGCCTGTCCGGCCGGATCCTGGAATGGTTCCAGAGCTACGAGTACGTACGCAACTTCCTGTCCCGCTATGCCTGGGCCCGGATGGACGGGCTGCTGCTGTTGTCCGGCGCCTTCAGCTGCTACCGGCGCGACGCGCTGCTGGCGGTGGGCGGCTTCGACCCCGACTGCCTGGTCGAGGACTACGAGCTCACCCACCGGATGCGCGACCACGGGGTGCGACAGGGTCTCGGCTGGCGCACCGCGGTGATCGGCGCGGCGCAGGGCCGGACCGAGGTGCCGGGAACGATGCGGGCGTTCCTGCGGCAGCGCCGGCGCTGGTTCGGCGGCTTCCTGCAGACCCAGTACTGGTACCGTCACATGGTCGGCAACCGCCGCTACGGCCGGCTCGGCACCATGATGCTGCCGGTCAAGGCGATCGACACGCTGCAGCCGTTCTATGGCCTGACCGGCGCGGTGCTGCTGCTGGCGTTCCTCCTCACCGGGCGGTTCGGCGTTCTCCTGCCGGCCGGGATCGTGATCGCGGCCAAGATCGGCATCGACCTCGCCTTCCACCTGTGGACCCTGCGCGTTTATCGGCAATGGCTGGGACGGGAACGAACCATGTCGCCGGTGCTGGCGGTGCTGGCCTCGTTCCTGGAGCCGTTCACCTTCCAGCTGCTGCGCCATGCCGGGGCGGCACTGGGCTGGTGGTCGTTCCTCAGGCAGTCGCGGCGCTGGTAGCCGCGACCGCGGGCCGCCCACGCACCGTGACAAGGCCCGCCTGCGCGGCTAAGTCAGGCTCCGGGTCGCCCGGCCGGCGCGGTCGATGCACGATCAAGGAGTGACCGGTTGCCTCGTCCATCCGTCCCCCACGACCGGCGTCTCGTTGCGCAAGGCACGGCCACATGAGGATCGTCCTCGCCGGGACCCCGATGATCGGCCACCTCAACCCGCTGCTGTCGATCGGCAGGCTGCTGGTGGCGAACGGTCACGAGGTTCTCGGCCACAGCGCCGGCGCGCATCGCCACCGGTTCGAAGCCGCCGGCATGCGGCTGGAGCCGTTCCCGCCGCCGATCGACCGCGACCTCAGCGACCTCGACCAGGCCTTCCCGGAGCTGAAGTCGCTCGATGCCGGTCCGGACAAGCTCGGCTTCCTGTTCCGGAACGCCTTCATCGCCCCGCTGGCAGCCCAGTACGCTTCGCTCGCGGCGCTGCTGCAACGCCATCCCACCGACCTGGTGCTGAGCGACAACCTGTTCCTGGGCGCGCTGCCGTTCCTGCTCGGGCCCAAGGCCGAACGGCCGGCGATCGCCTTCTGCGGCGTCACCCCCTTGTTCACCAGCCGCGACGACGGCGCGCCGAACGGCCCGGGGCTGGCGCCCTCCACGGACGAGGACACCCTGCTCGACTACGAGCTGATCAAGGCGTTCGCCGACCATGACTTCTTCGACCCGATCCAGGGGGAACTCGACCAGGCGCTGGCGGCGGTCGGACGTGGCCCGCTCGCCATGCCGATGAACGACGCCGGCGTGGCATTGCCGGACCTGTACCTCCAGCCCACCGTGGCCGCCTTCGAGTATCCGCGACGTGACGCGCCCGCGACGCTGCACTTCATCGGCGCCCTGCCGCTGCCGGTAATCGACATGCCGCTTCCCGAATGGGCCGACGACCTGGCGCAGGCGACCAGGGTGGTCCTGGTCACGCAGGGCACGCTGGCCAACCACGACCTGGGCGAGGTGGTCGCACCCACGCTGGCGGCGCTGGCGGACCGGAGCGACATCCTGGTGCTGGTGACCACTGGAGGACGGCCGCTGGACGCCATCCCCGGGCCGATTCCCCCCAACGCGCGGCTGGCCCGGTTCCTGCCCTATGACTGGCTGATGCCGCGGCTCGACCTCGTGGTCACCAACGGTGGCTACGGCACCGTCAACCACGCGCTCAGCCAGGGCGTTCCGGTGGTCGTCGCCGGCGTCAACGAGGACAAGGCGGAGGTGGGCGCACGCGTCGCCTGGAGCGGCGTGGGCCGTGCGCTGCAGACCGAGGCGCCGGAGCCGGCGGCGCTGCGCCAGGCCATCGACCGGGTGCTGGGCGACGACGGCTATCGTCTCGCCGCCCGCGCAATGGCGGCCCGCTTCGCGGAGGCGGACAGCGAGCGGCGTGTGCTCCGGCTGCTCGAGACCGCGCGCGCCGGGCATGTCGCCGCGGCGGGCTCGTCATCCACCATCGCGTAGGATCATATCGGCCGACCCGTCCAGGCTGCGGCTGATCCCCACCGACCGGGACCACATCGTGGCGGCGGCAACCGATCCGATGCGGCTGCCCAATCGGACATTCCGGAAATGTAAGAATATTTAAACAAGGCAAGCAAAAGCTGCCGCTAGATGCGTCTCAAAATAACTCTATGTTTACATATAGCGGAAAAAGATCAGTTAATTTTTCTGTTTTTTCATCGAATATCCTTACTTGCCTTGTTGATACGGCACCAATAGCGCCATTATACTCCAAGTGTGGCCGGTCATAAGGACGGCGTGACACTCAGGAGGATCTTGTAATGGCTACACGTTCGCGTCTTTTCACGGCCCAGCGCTCAGGCATC
This sequence comes from uncultured Acetobacteraceae bacterium, assembly GCA_964249735.1. GTDB lineage: Bacteria > Pseudomonadota > Alphaproteobacteria > Acetobacterales > Acetobacteraceae > Lichenicola. The sequence continues at coordinate 26,681 of CAXUDP010000015.1, forward strand.
GCGGTCGCGGCGCTGCTGGTTGCATCGATGTCGGTCCATGATCATCGCGTCGCGGTAGCCCTGCAGCAGGGCGCGCCCGTTACCGGCAGCACGGCGGTCGGCAGCAGCCAGCCCGCGCACTTGGCGACGGTCGCCTACGGCGTCATCAGCCCTAGCATCGCCCATCATTATCCCTGATGAACGGCGGAGACGCTTCTTTCTGACTGCTGACAACAGGCAGATGAGTCGGCCGTTGTGACGGCGCCTAATCTTCCTTCCAAAACAATCCCAATAAATGGATGCCCGGGCGCTTGCTGCGTCCGGGCTTTTCAGTTGTGCGCCACGACGAATCACGTAGTCTAACTCCTGTCTTCAGCATCCGACTATCCACAGGGCGGTCTCAAGCCGACGGAACAGGTCCATGGCTTTCGGCTCCACCGCGTGGCATCTGTCGTTCCGGGCGCGGCTTGCGGTGGCTCTTGCGACTGCAGCTTTTTGGCATGTTCCGGGCGCGCGAGCTGATCGGTCGACTTTCCGCACCTATGACGCCGACCAGGGACTTGCCAGTGTCGGCGGTGAGTGCATGGTCCAGGACCACGCCGGTTACATGCTGGTCTGCACCGAGCACGGCGTGTTCGCTTATGACGGCAGGCGGTTCACCAACCTCGGCACGGACCAGGGTCTTCGCCAGGGTGGCTTCGTTGAGGGTCTGACGCTCACCGCCACCGGGCGGGTCGCGGTCGAGTTCGCCGACGAGGTGCTGGTATCGGACCGTCCGTCGGATGCGTCGCATCCGCCCGGCGCGCTGTCATTCCGCAAGGTGCTGCACCCCGGCATCTCCTTTTATGATGAACGGCCGCACCGCTTGGCTCCCTGGCAGGACGGCCTCGTGTTTCTGGCTAACGACACGACGGTGATGATCGCGGTTCCCGAATCGGGGCCGCCGCATGTCGAGGCGATGCGCTATGACCGCGAGCAGCAAGGGCTGCTCAGGAATGCGACCGCGGTGTTCTCTGTAGGCGGTCACCTCTGGGAGACGTTCGACGACGGCCGGCTATGTGCTGCCGATCCGGATGCAGTGAGATGCTATGGCGCCGCAGACGGGCTGCGTGGCGGCCCCTGGCTGGACGTGGTCGCCGGCTCCGACGGTCAGATTCTTGCCAGGTCGGCCTCGTCGGTCGGAACCTTCGATCCCATGTCGGGTCGCTGGTCGGTGGTGGACCTGCCGGACCAGGGTGGCCGCTACGGCAACCATTCCCTCAGCATCGGCCTGTTCAGGACGCCCGATGGCGGCTTCATGACGCAGGCGGATCACGGCCTTGCCATCCTGCGTCCGGATGGGTGGCAGCCCCTGAGCGTCGAGGATGGTGCCCCCGCCGGCGACATCGTGAGCGCCGTGACCGATGCGACCGGCCAACTCTGGTTCCAGGTGCTCGGGCGCGGGCTGGTGCGCTGGGTTGGATACGGGCACTGGCAAAGCCTGCAGAAGGCGGATGGGCTGTCGGATGGCATTCCCTGGCAGTCGGCGCGTCCTCCCGCCGGCGCACTCTGGGTGTCCACTGATACCGGGGTGGACGAGGTGGTGCATCGCGGGCCGTTCCTGCGTGTCGGCAGGGTGTTCCCGGGTCCTTCCTTCACGCTTATCGTTGGCTTGCATGGAGAGCTGTGGAGTTCTAGCGGCCTGAGTGGCGCCAGGATCATCGATCCCGTGGACAACTCGGTGACCAGGGTCGACGTGCCGCCTATCGATGCCATGATGTCGGATCCCCACGGCTACATCTGGATTGGAACCGAAGCCGGGCTGTTCAAGGTTGACGACCGTCTCGGCGTGCCGCTTCATGCCCGGATCGAGAGCTCGCCGCACGCGCCCGTTCCCGGCCTCGTCTACGACGGCGTTGACGGCGTGTTTTACCTGTCCAGCGGCCACCTGCGCCACTGCCACGGCGACGGCACCGACGTCCCCGTCACCGGCGCGTGGCCATCCACTGCTCTCGACCCGCTCGCCATCACTATCGATCACGAGGGTGGGCTGTGGATCGGCGGTGCGGGCGGGTTGTTCCGGTTCACCCTGTCGAACGATCGGGTATCGTCCTACGAGGCGATCCCGACCACCGACACGCGCACCAACACCATCGTCGCCGTGATGGCCGATCACCGGGGCTGGGTCTGGGCCGGCACCGCCCTCGGCGTGTCGGTGTTCGACGGACGGCGTTGGGTCTCGGTCGATGCCGATGGCGGCCTGCTGTCCGACGACGTGGACCAGAACGGCATCCGCGAGGATCCGGACGGATCGGTCTGGATCGCCACCACGGAAGGCTTCTCGCACCTGCTCGATCCGGCCTGGCTGTTCACCGACCGGCCGCTGGAGGTGGTGGTGAGCCAGGCGCGGCTCGGCGCGCGGCCCGTGACCACGCATACGATGCCCTTCACCCGGGACGCCCTGTCGATCCAGCTCGGCACGCCGAACTATGGTGCCGAGCGGTCCCTGCTGTTCCGCTACCACCTGTCGGGGGTGGATGACGGATGGGCGGAATCCTCGTCTGGAATGGTGCGCTATCCGTTCGTGCCGCCCGGCCGGCACGTGCTGACGGTGATCGGCTACGACGAGATGATCCACCAGGGCTCGCCTCCCGTCACCCTGGTGGTCGATATGGACTTTCCCTGGTGGCGACAATGGTGGTCGGAAACGCTGTGGGTCCTGCTCGTCGCGGCAGCCCTCTACGGCGGCCTGCGCCTCTACCTGCGTAACAACCTCCGCCACCAGCGGGAACTCGAGCGCCGCGTCGCCGCGGCCACCGAGGAGATGCGGGCCACCCAGGCCCTGCTCCGCTTCCAGGCCGCGCATGACGCCCTCACCGGCCTGCTCAACCGGTCCGAGATCGAGCGGCGGCTGGCCGCCAAGCTGGGCAACGCTCATCGGGGCGACGAGATGGTGGTGGCGCTGCTCGACGTCGACCACTTCAAGCGCGTCAACGACAACCATGGCCACCTCGGCGGCGACGACGTGCTCCGCGCCCTGGGGCGGCTGATCTCGCGGACCATTGGCGACGGCGAATGTGCCGGCCGCTACGGCGGCGAGGAGATCCTGCTGGTGCTCGACGACACAGACGGACGGGGCGCCGAGCGCGTGCTCAACCTGCACCTCGCGGTGCGGCACGACACCTTCGAGGTTCCGGGCGCCGCCATCCGGGTGACCTGCTCCATCGGGCTGGCCTGGGCCGTGCCCGGTGACGACTGGCAGTCGCTGATCGGACGAGCCGACGATGCCCTGTACGAAGCCAAGGAAGGTGGCCGCGACCGGGTGGTGGAAAGCCACCGCACCAGGCAGGGCCTGTCGGGCAACGCGGTCGCCCGCCCGGACGGGGCCTGACGGATTCCGGCTGTCTCCCGGACCAGTCCGTGCACCCCCGGGCTGCTGAACACTGTTAACGCGTCCCCCATCAGACGGATGATGGCGCCAGCGACAAGGCCGCGGGCACGCGGCGCGGTACCTCGGAATCCAGCTATTGCGCCGGCGGGGTCGCAGTCTTGGTAATGGCCGGGCTGACCGTGGGCAGCGGCAAGGTGCCGTGGCCGGTGTTGCCGGTATCGGGCGGCGGCTGCGCGCCCACCGTGCTCGTGGCATCCGGGTACCAGTCCGGCACGGTGGCGCGGTGGTCGTTGCGCACCGCGTTGACGTCGTTCTGGCGCAGCTGGCGATACACCGAGCGCTGCGTCGCGTACGGGTCGAGCACGTCCTCCTTGAGCTTCCTGAGCTCCTCGATGTGCGGCGCCACCCCGTCCACCGCAGCCAGCCCGGTGGAGATGTCGTTCAGGTGGTGGATGCCGTTGAAGGTCGGGTAGGTGAAGGGACTGACCGCCTCGTCGACGCCGCGGCCGATGCCGTCGCGCACTCCGGACGGGCCGAACAGCGGCAGGTAGAGATACGGGCCGGCCGGGATGCCCCACAACGCCAGGGTCGTGGCGCCATCGGCGGAATGGTCCGGGTAGCCAACGTGCTTCGCCACGTCGAGCACGCCGCCGATGCCGACCGTGCTGTTGATGATGAAGCGTACGAAGGTGTCGCCGGCGCGCCTGGGCTTGGTTTCCAGCACGTCGTTGGCGAACTGCGTCGGCGCGCCGAGGTTGTTCAGCACGTTGTGGATGCCGGTGCGCACCGGCTGCGGGAACACATAGTTGTAGCCGCGCGCCACCGGGATCAGCACATAGGTCAGCAGCCCGTCATTGACGGTGTAGATCACCCGGTTGGTGGGCTCGAACGGATCGTTGGTCGCCTTGTAGTCGGCCAGCGCCTCCGGATCGCTGGCCGGCGGCCGGGTGGCGCAGCCGGCCAGCAGAAGGACGGCCGCGGCCGGAAGCAGCCATGCTGCCGGGCGGCGCCGTCCGCCCCGGATCAACTGCCGCATCGTCATTCCCCCGCCCTGGTTCGCATCCCGCGCGGGCATGGATAGGGGAGGGCACCGGTTCCGGAAAGAGCAGCGCTGCCACACCTCCGAGGGAAGCGTTGCCTCATACCCTGAAGACGTAGCTCTCGCCGGGCCTGCGCTCGATGTCGGGCGGGAAGGCGGCGCGCTTCTCGGCGAAGTAGCGGCGGCGGTGGTCACCGTGGCCTGCGCCGTTATAGGTCAGGTAGAGCACCCGCCGCTGCGTGTCGGTCAGGTTCGGCTTGGACGCATGCGGCACGAAGCTGTCGAAGAAGATCACGTCGCCGGGCTCGGTCGGCACCGCCACCAGGCCGAGATCCTCCTCGGCGAGCGGGGTCCATTCCGCGCCGATCAGCGCGTGTGCGCGCGGCGCGGTGGCGATCTCCAGGCAGCCGTTCTCGATCGTCGCCGGATCGATGGTGACCAGGGCGGTGACGAAGATCGGGGCGTAGCTGGTCCATCCGGCCTGCTGGTCCTGGTGCGCCTTGAAGCCGTCGCCGCCCGGGTACTTGAAGTTGATCTTGTCCTTGAACAGCACCGGGTCCTCGCCGGTCAGCGCGGACAGCCAGCGGCTCAGCGCCCCGTGCCGGGCGACCGCATCCATCGCCGGATGGTGGGAACAGAAATCCTCGATCCGCTGCACCACCCGCCGGCCGGGCTCCAGCAGGCTGTCCTCGTGATACACCATCTGGCCGCCGGGCACCTCCGGTGCCGACGCGATCTCACTGGTCCAGCGGATCAGCGCCTCGGTCTCCGCGGCGGAGAAGAAGCCGCGCACCACCAGGTAGCCGTCGCGACGCATCGCCCGGGTCTCGTCCGACTCCGGCAGACGGGCGGACACTCCGGGGCGTGCGGTGTCGGCCGGGCGGGTCACAGCGTTCATGCCGGCAGCCTGTCGATCAGCGGCAACAGGCATTCGGCTTTGGCGATGTCGTCCATGAAGTCGATCTCCGTCCAGGGCAGGCCCGTGATGTCCTCGTATCCGAACATCGGCGGGTCGGATGCATCCGCGCGTACCAGCGCACGGATGGGCTCCTCGTACTCAAGGCTGCGGTCCAGCTCGATCATGGCGCGTGTGCGTCGGGCCAGGCTGGCGGCGGCCTCGGAGGAGAAGCGGAAGAAGCCGACCGACTCGCCGTAGAAGGCGTGATCGGCGACGGGCTGCTTGGCGAAGTCGACGATCCGGTTGTCGCCGCCCACGCAGATCTTGACCGGCTCGTCGCCCGGCTCCAGCGCGCGGTCGAGCAGCAGCACGGCCGGATGCGTGCCATCCAGCAGCCGCTCGATCAGGCGCGAATCGTAGAGCACGTCGGCGTCCATCAGCACCACCGCCCCATCCTTCAGCAGTGCAAGACCGCAATCGAGCGATACCGCGCTGCCCTCCTGCCAGTGCGCGTTGCGGATCAGCGTGACCTCTCCGCGCCGCCCGATCCGGTCCAGCTCGGCCTCGATCAGCTCCGAGCGGTAGCCGACCACCAGCGTCACCGGGCCGGCCCCGGCACCGGACAGGCAGTCGAGATGCCGTTCCAGCAGGGTCCGGCCACCGAACCGGAGCAGGATCTTGGGGACGTCCGGAGCGGTCGGACCCAGGCGGCGACCGCGCCCTGCAGCCAGGATCAGGACGGCCGGATGTCCCCTGGAAGGGTCGCGGCGGGGCATCTTTTTGTGTGGCCGTTCCGGGAAAATTGATGCAGGAGATGAACGGTTACATGACACTCCGATGAGGATCGCGCAAATTGCAGAGTGGAATTGAGGCGCATCAAGGGGCTATGGCCGCCGGTCCGGACCACGCCACCACCCATCCGGTCCGGGCTCCCGGGCGCCCGTTATCCCGCTTCGCCCGGCTCCGCGCCCTGCTGTCCCGTCCGGAACTCGCCTTCCTGATGGAGGCGCATAGCGGCCTGTCCGCAAGGATCGTCGAGGAGGCCGGGTTCGAGGGCATCTGGGGCTCCGGCCTGTCGATGTCGGCGGCGTTGGGCCTGCGCGACAACAACGAGGCGTCCTGGACCCAGGTGCTGGAGCAGGTCGAGTACATGGCCGATGCCACCACCCTGCCGATCCTGCTGGACGGCGACACCGGCTACGGCAACTTCAACAGCGTGCGCCGCCTGGTGCGCAAGCTGTGCGAGCGCGGCGTCGCCGGGGTGTGCATCGAGGACAAGCTGTTCCCCAAGACCAACTCCTTCATCGGCGAGGCGCAGCCGCTGGCCGACATCGCCGAGTTCTGCGGCCGCATCCGCGCCGGCAAGGACAGCCAGACCGACGACGACTTCCAGATCGTGGCGCGGGTCGAGGCGCTGATCTCCGGGCACTCGATGGAGGAGGCGCTGCGTCGGGCGGAGGCGTACCATCAGGCCGGCGCCGATGCGATCCTGATCCACTCCAAGAAGCGCACCGCGCACGAGATCCTCGTGTTCATGGAGCGCTGGGGGGACCGCTGCCCGGTGGTGATCGTGCCGACCATGTACTACGGCACCCCCACCGACGCCTTCCGCAAGGCCGGCGTTTCGACGGTGATCTGGGCCAACCACCTGGTGCGGGCCTCCATCACCGCGATGCGGGCCACCGCGTCGCAGATCCATGCCGACCAAAACCTGGCCGAGGTGGAGGGGCGGGTCGCCAGCGTGAAGGACATCTTCGCGCTGATGGACAACGACGAGCTGGAACAGGCCGGCGCGCGCTACCTGCCGGTCGTGCGCGGCAGCGCGCCCGGGACCGCGACCCGGACGACGATCGAGGCGGCGACCGGAGCCGCCGGGGATCTGCCGGCTCCCGGCATGCCGGTCCGTGGCATCGTGCTGGCGGCATCGCAGGGCGAGGCGCTGGGGCCGCTGACCGCGGACCGGCCGAAATGCATGGTCGACGTGCGCGGCCGGCCGTTGCTGGGCCAGCTGCTCGACACCCTGCGCCAGAGCGGCGTGCGCGACGTGGCCGTGGTGCGCGGCTACGCCAAGGACGCGATCGGGCCGGAGGTGTGGTCGCAGGGAGGACCGGAGGGCAGCCTGACCCTGCTCGACAACGACGACTACGCCGGCACCGGCGAGGTCGCCTCCCTGCTCCGCGCCGCCGACCGGCTGTCCGGCGAGACCGTGCTGGTCTACGGCGACGTGCTGTTCCGCCGCTACATCCTGGACGCACTGATGGGGGTGGAGGCCGACATCGTCATCGCGGTGGACGCGCTGCACCAGCGGGCGGAAGGCAAGCCGGGCACGCACGACCCCCATCCGGGCGACCTGGTGCTGGCGGACAAGCCGTTCTCCGCCAGCTACCTGGACGACCAGCCTGCGATCCTGCGCCGCATCGGCGGGGTACGTCCGGCCGACAGCATGGGCGAGTGGATCGGGCTGATGCGGCTGAGCGCCAGGGGCGCCGCCCTGCTGCGCGCCGAGCTGGCGGCGATGCAGGCCGACGGCAGCGCCGCCCGGTCCGACATCCCAACCCTGCTCGGGCGGCTGGCGGCCAGGACCCCGGTCGCGGTGCACTACATCACCGGCCATTGGCTCGACGTCGACACCATGAGCGACCTGGCGGACGCGCGGAACTTCTCCTGAGCCCCACTCGCTGGAGCTCGCGACAGGCTGTCCGACTGGAGGATCCATGCGCCGTCCGCTCCTGACGCTGTGCTGCCTGCTCGGGCTCGCATCCTGCGCGGCAGCGCCCGCCCGCGTCGCCGGCGACAGCGACGCGCGCTGCATCCACCGGCTCTACGACTATCCGATCCGGGCGGAGCCGTTCCAGGCGGCAGCCAGCACTTGTGCCCCGGGCCGCACCGTCGATCTGACTGGCGACCACTACTACCAGGTGCTCGCCACCAGCCTGAACGTGCCCTTCGTCGACCACGACCCGAAGCGCAGCGACACCATCGTGCTGACCGGCAGCCGCATCGCGCAGCCCACCGACCAGGTGCCGCCGCCAGAGCTCTCGCTGCACTGAGCGGGACTGCCGGCAGCAGGAGGTTCCCACCCGAAAGTATCCGGTCTAATCGACTGCCATGATCCAGGCGCAGGACTTCCTCGACCAGGCCGCGGCGTGCGGGCTCGACTTCTATAGCGGCGTTCCCTGCTCGTTCCTGACCCCGATGATCAACCGGGTGATCGGCGCGGGTGCCGACGGCGCCGGGCTCGACTACGTCGGTGCCGCCAGCGAGGGGGAAGCGGTCGCGATCGCGTCCGGCGCCTGGCTCGGCGGCCGCGGCGGCGTGGTGATCTGCCAGAACTCCGGCCTCGGCAACTGCGTCAACCCCCTGACCTCGCTGAACGCACCGTTCCGGATCCCGCTCCTGCTGGTCACCACCTGGCGCGGCCAGCCAGGATACAAGGACGAGCCCCAGCACTCGCTGATGGGACAGATCACCCAGGCGATGCTCGACCTGTGCGCCGTGGCCAACCGGCCGTTCCCGCGCACCGAGGCGGAGATCGGACCGGCGCTTGAGGCCGCCTCCGCCCGCCTTGCCCGGGGGCTGCCGTTCGGGCTGGTGATGGAACAGGACAGCGTGGCCGAGGAGGCGCTGTCGGAACCGGCCCGCCTCCCGCTCCCGCCCGGACGCTGGATCGACCTGCGCCGTCACGCCGAGCGTCCGGCCAGGGCGACGCTGCTGCAGAGCCTGCTCGCCGTGCTACCCGACGCAGCGGCCGTGATCGCCACCACCGGCAAGTGTGGACGCGAGCTGTTCACCCTGTCCGACCGCGACCAGCACCTCTACATGGTCGGCGCCATGGGTGCCGCCTCCGGGCTCGGGCTCGGCGTGGCGCTGACGGTGCCGGACCGGCCGGTGGTGGTGGTGGACGGCGACGGCGCCGCGCTGATGAAGCTGGGCACGATGGCGACGATCGGCGCCTGTCGGCCGCGGCGCCTCCTCCACGTCCTGTTGGACAACGGCGTTCACGACTCCACCGGCGGTCAGGCCACCGTGTCGGACTCGGTGAACTTCGCGGGCGTGGCGCTCGCCTGCGGCTACCGTGCCGCCTGGTCGGTGGACGACCGTGCCGGCTTCGAGGAGGCGGTGGCGCAGGGGCTGGACCAGCACGGCCCGGTGTTGATCCATGCGCGTATCGCACCCGGATCGATGGGGTCGCTGGGACGGCCGACGGTGCCGCCCCACGCGGTGGCGCAGCGATTCCGCGCGTTCCTGGCCGGACCCTGAAACGACCAGGGCGCCCCGGTGACCGGGACGCCCTGCAGCACTAGTCCGGATGACCGCCGAGGCGGCCGCTCCGACTCCGGATCACGGGATCTCGGCGCGCGGCGGCAGGCCGGTGCCGGTGGCGCCGGCCAGGCCGGTGGTGGTGCGGGTGCCTGACGCATACGGCTCGGCCGTCTCGTCGTGGCGGGTCCAGCCGCTGCTCTGGTATTCGGCGCGGCGGGTGGTGGTGTTGATCGCGGTCTGGCCGTCCATGATCGCCTCGACCGTGGGCGCCTGCGACTCGTCGGCACGCACGGTGACGAGGTTGCCGCCGCGGCGCACCGTCTCGGCGTAGACGTGGGCATCCTCGTCCGGCACCCCGGCTCCGGTCAGCGCCCCCACCAGGCCACCGGCTCCGCCGCCGACAGCGGCGCCGACGCCGGCCCCCGTCAGGGTGGCGATCAGCCAGCCTGCCGCGACCACCGGACCCACGCCCGGGATCGCCAGCGAGCCGATGCCGGCGAGCAACCCGGCCCCGCCGCCGAGCACGGTGCCGATGGTGGCGCCGGTGCCGGCGCCCTTCTCAGTCTCCTCGTCGCGCGGCAGGTCGGTCCCGGTCCCGGTCCCGGTCAGGCCCGCCCCGGTCCCCGTTCCCATGCCCGTTCCTGTCCCCGTCCCGGTGGTGCCGACCGGTCCGGACTGGGCGCCGTCGCGTCCGACCAGGCTGATGTCGCTGTGCGGGATGCCTGCGCTTTCGAGAGCCTGGATGACGCCGGTCGCCGCGGCGTAGCTGTCATAGGCGCGTGTGATGGTACGCTGTGCCATGGATCTGCTTCCTCGTTGTGACGTGTTCGGGGTGGATACGACCGTGCTCACTCGGTGCCGACGCTGCCCTTGTAGTCTTCCCACACCTTGACCGACGAACCGTTCTGCATCGCGGTGCCGTGCCACACGCCCTGGTCGTCCTTGGTCAGGTCCTTCACCTGGGTGAAGCCGTGCTTCACGATCCTGTGCCGCGCCTGGCGCATGGTGAAGCTGTTGGACCCGTGTGCCGGGGTGGACGTATCGGCCGAGGTGGTGGCGACGGCCTGGTTGTGGCTAGGGCCGCTCATCGTGTTCTGGCCCGTAGCCGACGTGCCCATCGAGCTCTGGCCTGTGGCCGGCGCACCCATCGTGTTCTGGGCCGGGGCTGGCGCGCTCATCGTGTTCTGAGCCGGGGCCGGCGCGCTCATCGTGTTCTGGCCCGGAGCCGTGGTCGAGTTCTGGGTCTGCGTCTGGGCCTGGGCGGCGCCTGCGACAACCGTGAACCCGATCGCGGCGGCAAGCAGTGTGGCGGACTTCATCTAACGTTCCTCGTTCCTGATCTGCAGATCGCAGTGCCGGAGCGAACGGGGAACCCGACAATCGGTTCCAGACCGGTCCCGCAGGCCCGACCCCCGCGCGGCACACGCTCTCGTGCGGAACCTCCCCGAGAACGACGCGGCCGGACGCCCCATCTATCGATCGCACCGCATCCGGGAGACGGTTTGATCGATACGCTTCTCACCCACGAGACGATCCCGACGATTCCGGCGCCGCGAGGGTCGCGGCAGGACCGGCCGTGGATGCCGAAGACCGTGCTGGTCACGCCGGCGGCGCTCGGCTTCCCGAACGGTGCCGCGATGGTGGAGCGCGCGGAGCGGGCAGGCGCCCGGATCGTGCGGCTGTCGTCCGACCGCCTGAGCGGACTGCCGGACCAGTACCGCGACGCCAAGACCACCATGGCAGTGGTGGTGGCCTCGCCCAGCCGGCGGAAGCCGCAGCCGATCCCGCCCAGCGCCGACTGGCGCTTCGACCTGGCCGAAGGCTGCCCGGCGCATTGCCAGTACTGCTACTTGGCCGGCTCCCTGGCCGGGCCGCCAATCGTGCGCGCCTATGCCAACCTCGACGAGATCCTGGCGGAGCTGCCGCCGCTACTGGGACAGGGCACCATCACCTCACGCTCGGACGCCCGCCGGCACGAAGGCACCACCTTCGAGTGTTCCTGCTACACTGACCCGCTGGCGATCGAGCCGGTTACCGGCAGCCTGTCCGCGGCGATCCGTCATTTCGGCGCCTGGGACGCCGACGTGCAGCTGCGTTTCACCACCAAGTTCGGCAACGTCGAAACGCTGCTGGACCTGCCGCATCGCGGCCGCACCCGGATCCGCTTCTCCCTCAACGCCCGTTCCGCCGAGCGATACGAGGGCGGTGCCCCACGCATGGACCGCAGGCTTGCCGCCCTGCGCGCCGTGGCACAGGCGGGCTACCCGGTCGGGATTACGGTGGCGCCGATCCTGCCGCTGCCCGACTGGCAGGCGGAGTACGACCAACTGCTGGCCGACGTGGCACGGGCGCTGGACGGGGTGCCAGGGGTGGACCTGACCGCCGAGCTGATCACCCATCGCTTCACCGACAAGTCGAAGACGGTGCTGGTCAGCTGGTATCCCGGCAGCTCACTGCCGATGGACGAGGCCGACCGGACCCGCAAGCTGACCAAGTTCGGCACCGGCAAATGGGTGCTGCCACGCGTCGAGATGGCGGCGCTGCGCGGATACATGACCGAGGCGCTGGCGCGCCACCTGCCGATGGCCCGCCTGCTCTACTGGACGTGACGCCGCCGCCAGTGACCCCGGACGGACGCTACTTCGTGGTGCGCGGCCGGCTTTGGCGTTGCACCGATCCCCGGTTGGACCCGGAATGCCGCACCGCCCTGACCCACGAGCTGATGGCCGCCCGACGTGCCAAGCGCGCCGCGATGCAGGCCAGCGATGCCGAAGGCCGCGAAGCGGCGCGCGTCCGGATCGACGCCGCCAAGCGGGCGCTCGGCGAGCGCGGCCCGACGTGGTGGACCGACGCCCCGGACTATAACCGCCGCACGGCCCGGACCACGCCCTACGCCGACTGGTTCGCCGCCCTGCCCGGAAGTTCGTGAACCATGTTCACGCACGCCTGCTCCATGGGCCCGTGCGGGCTCAGGGCGCTGAACCGTCCCCGAGCACGCCGCAGGCCGCTGCGACCAGTCGATCGGGCCGGATCAGTGCTTCTCGACCGAGGCGCGGTAGATCGCGTCGATCGACTGGCCCAGGCGCGCGTCGAACGCCTCGTCGCTCATGCCGCGGGTCAGCCCCTCGAGTAGCGCGCGGGAGAAGCTGGCGATCATGCCGTGGTTGTGCCTCAGGTGCTCGCACGCCTCCGTCAACGGATAGCCGCCGGACAGTGCCACCACGCGTGCCACGCCCTTGTGCGCGATCAGCGGCGCATACAGGTCCGGCACCTCCGGGATGGTCACCTTGAGCATCAGCTGCTCGCCGTCGGGCAGGGCGTCGAGCGCCTTGGTCAGCTCGGCGAGCAGGATCGCTTCCGCGCCTGCCTTGTCCGGGCTCTTGATCAGGACCTCCGGCTCCAGGATCGGCATCAGACCGGCGTCGCTGATCTGCCTGCCAATCTCGAACTGCTGCCTGACGATCGCGGCGATGCCCTTTTGGTCCGGCAGGTTCACCACCGAGCGCATCTTGGTGCCGAACACGCCGAGCCCCTTGGCGCGTGCCAGCAACGCGTCGAGGTCGGGGATCGGCTTCATCAGGCTGACGCCGTCGGCCTCCTTCTCCAGCCCCTTGTCCACCTTCAGGTAGGGGACCACGCCGCGATCCTCCCACAGGAAGGTCGGCACCGGCTTGCCGTGTGCCTCGCCGTCCATGGTGGCCTCGAACAGGATGGCGCCGATCACCTTGTCCCCGGAGAAGGGGCGCGCGCTCATGATGCGCACCCGCATCTCGTGCACCAGCTTGAACATCTCGGCGTCGCCCTCGTAGGCGTCTTCCGGAACCCCGTACAGTTTCAGCGCTCCGGGGGTGGAGCCGCCGCTCTGGTCTAGGGCGGCGATGAAGCCGTTCTTGCCGGAGGCCTGGGCCAGCATGGTGGTGTCGGGCATGGTCGTCATCCTCGTCGTCTTGGCTCGGGAACCGATGGAACCGGAACGAGAATTTGCCGCGGCCGGTTCCGGCACCATCGCGTCCTTCAGCCCGCCAGGCTGCGCTCGGCGGCGGTCAGGGTGTTGCGCAGCAGGCAGGCGATGGTCATCGGTCCGACGCCGCCCGGCACCGGGGTGAGCCGGCCGGCGCGGCCCAGCGCCTCCTCGTGCACCACGTCGCCGACCAGCCGCGAGCGGCCTTCCGGCGTGGTGATGCGGGTGATGCCGACGTCGATCACGGTCGCACCCGGCTTGATCCAGTCGCGCCGCACCAGCCCCTTGTGCCCGGTGGCGACCACCAGGATGTCGGCCAGGCAGGCCAGCGCGCCCACGTCCGGGGTGGCGGCGTGGCACACGGTGACGGTGCACTCCTCCTGCAGCAGCAGCTGCGCCATCGGCCGGCCGACCAGGTTGGACTTGCCCACCACCACCGCATGCAGGCCCTTCAGCGTGCCGAGCTCGGCGCGCAGCAGCAGCAGGCAGCCAAGCGGGGTGCAGGGCACCAGCCCGTGCTGGCCCAGGGTGACGCGGCCGACGTTCATCGGGCCGAGCCCGTCCACGTCTTTGGCCGGATCGATCGCCGCGGTGACGGCGCTGGCGTCGATCCCGGTGGGCAGCGGCAGCTGCACCAGGATGCCGTGCACCGCCGGGTCGGCGTTCAGGGTGGCGATCAGCGACAGCAGCTCGGATTGCCGGGTCGAGCCGGGCAGGATGTGGGCGAAGGAGCGCATGCCGACATCGCCGGTGTGGGCGATCTTGTTGCGGACATACACCTCGCTGGCCGGGTTGCTGCCGACCTGCACCACGGCCAGGCCGGGAACGACGTCGTGCCGCTCGGACAGCCGGGCCACCTCGTCGCGGATTTCGGCGGTGATGCGTGCGGCGTGCGCCTTGCCGTCGATCAGGCGGGTCTCGATCGGCAGCCGCGTCTCGGTCGGCTGGGGGGTCATGCGCGCTCCTGGCTCGTCCCGAGGCTCCAGACCGGCTGGAACGGTTGCCGCAATCGAGGCAGGATGCGGCGCATGAAGCCCATACGGAAGAACTTCGGCAGCGACAACGTCGGTCCGATCAGCCCAGCCATCCTCGACGCCCTGGTCGCCGCCAACACCGGGACGGTGCCCTCGTATGGCGGCGACCCCTGGACGGCACAACTCCAGGACGCGGTGCGAACGACGTTCGAGGCGCCCGACGCTGAGGTGTTCGCGGTGGCCACCGGCACCGCGGCCAACGCGCTGGCGCTGTCGGCGCTGGTGCCGCCCTATGGCGGGGTCTACTGCGACCAGTCCTCGCACATCGAGAACGACGAGTGCGGCGCGCCCGAGTTCTTCACCGGCGGCGCCAAGCTGCTGACCCTGCCGAGCTTGGACGGCAAGCTGTCGCCGGCGCTGCTGCGGGCCAACCTCCAGGCCAGCCGGGCGATCGGCGTGCACAAGAGCCGGCCGACCGCGATCAGCATCACCCAGGCGACGGAATGGGGCACCACCTACTCGCTGGAGCAGGTGCGGGAGATCGGCGAGACCGCGCGCAGCCTGGGCCTGTCGCTGCACATGGACGGCGCCCGTTTCGCCAACGCCCTGGTGTCGCTCGGCTGCAGCCCGGCCGACACCACCTGGCGCGCAGGCGTCGACGTGCTGTCGCTGGGGGCGACCAAGAACGGAGCGATGGCGGCGGAGGCGGTGGTGTTCTTCCGGCCGGCGCTGGCGGAGGAGTTCGCCAGGCGGCGCAAGCGGGCCGGGCACCTGTGGTCCAAGGCGCGCTACCTGAGCGCGCAGCTGGTCGCCTATCTCCAGGACGGGCTGTGGCTGGACAACGCCGCCCAAGCCAACGCGATGGCGACGCGCCTGGCCGACGGGCTGCTCCGGGTGGAGGGCGCCAGCCTGCTGCATCCGGTGCAGTCGAACGAGGTGTTCGCGGTGCTGCCCGAGCCGGTGATCGCCCGGCTGGAAGCGCAGGGCTTCCTGTTCTACCGCTGGTACCTGCCACAGGGGCTGGAGGTGGCCCCGGGCCGCCTTCCGATCCGGCTGGTCACCGGCCTCGACACCGAGGCGGACGATGTGGACGCGCTGCTGGCGGCGGTGGAGTGAGGGCCGTCTCCACCTGAACCCATGATCCTGCGGTCCGGAGTGGGTTTGGCCGCGGCCGGAACTGGCAAGTGCCGCGGCAAAAATATCGGGAAGAGCGAGGTGTACGTCTGCGGAGGCCATGACCGCCGGCGCCGCCGCTGCGAGTGCTGCACCCGCGCCATCCGATCCGATATCGTCCGCTGCGACGTGGAAAGCGGCCGGCGCTCAGGTCGTCAGCCGCTGGGTGGTCGATCCACCCGCGCCCGCCTGAACCGCATGCGTCGCCTCGCCACGCGCCACCAGCGCCAGGCCGACATCCACCAGACCTTCACCATCCTCGGCTGCGCCCTCGTCCGTTTCCGCCAGATCAGGCGGTTCTGTCGGCATTCTCATGCAGAGGCTGCAACGACGTCCGAGATGTAGATGCGCCCTGCCATCCGGCTGCCGGGCCGGGCTTCCGTTCACAGGCAAGCGAGCCGTCAGCTCGCTCCGGAACGGGCTGCAGCGCTTCGGGTATCGCTCTGGTCGTCTTGAAGGAGAAACACACCATGCCGGACATCACGCTCTGGGGCTTCGACAACTCCACCTTCGTGCGCACGGTGAAGATGGTGCTCTCCGAGAAGGGCGTGACCGAGTTCAAGCAGGTGCCGCTCAACGTGCTGAAAGGCGAGCCGCGGAGCGAGGAGCATCGGCAGCGTCATCCGTTCGGCAAGGTGCCGGTGCTGGACTTCGACGGCACGCGGGTGCTGGAAACGGCGGCGATCGCACGGTTCCTCAACGACAAGCTGCCTGGCGCGTCGCTGATCCCGGCAAGTGCCGAGGACCGTGCACGGATGGACATGGTGATCGGCATCATCGACTCGTATGGCTATGGCGCGCTGCTCGGCGGAGTGACGGCCTACCACCTGTTTCCCGGCTTCGTTGGCGGCAAGAACGAGACGGCGCGGCAGGAGGGGCTCGAAACCGGCCGCAAGGTGATCGAGTTCGTCGTGAAGACGCGCGGCGGCTCGCCCTTCATCGCCGGCGATCTGAGCCTGGCGGACCTTTATCTGGCGCCGATCATCGCCTACGTCGCGATGACTCCGGACAAGGATGCGTTGCTCGACACCGACGGCTTCACCGGGTGGTGGGACCGGGTGCAGGCGCTGCCAAGCTTCAAGGCGACGCAGCTGCGCGCTCGCTAGGAACTGGGTTCCGTCGCTGCTCCAGGCACCGTGGGCCGTATGGCATGTAGCGGGACAAGCGCTACCACAGCTCGTCCCCGTTGCCGTCGATCGCTATGAATTCTCGGATTGGAAGGAGGGCCGGCCTGTTACCAGGCCTGCCGCGCCCGCGCCGACGATGCTCGGCGCTACTGCCCCGGACACCGGTGTAGCGACCTACGAGATTTCGACACGTCGGAACAACAGGCATGGATGAACGGCTGTCTTTCGGTTCGGTGCGAGTTGCTGGACGACTGGTTGGCGCTCCGACACGCATCGTGGTCACACCGGACGCTGGAGCATCACCACGGCGAGATCGAGGCGGCGCTGGGTCCGCCGGATCGAAGCCTCGGCTTGCCGGCCCGGTCGCACGAGACGAGCATCGGGTTTGCCGAGGCCGCCTTGCGCACTGACTACGTGAACGGCTGCGGCAGCTCTCCTGTCGTGGTCCTTGAGGGCATCTACGTACAGCCAGCCAGGCGTCGTCGTGGCGTAGCCCGCAACCTGTGCCGTGCAGTCGAGGCGTGGAGACCCAACCTCGGTTGTCAGGAGTTTGCCTCCGACACCGCATCGATCAACCTGGATGCGCAACGGGCACACCAGGCGCTCGGTTCGAGGAAACGGAACGGGTCGTCTTCTACCGAAAGGGGGTCCGGCGTCGCCCTTGACGCAAGGCGCAGGCCACGCGTTTCCACATGGCCTGCGCTTATCCGGGAACGAGGCGCCGGTCGGATCGGATCCGTTCGGTGGCTTCAGGCCTCCGCCAGCCGGTACAGCACCCGCACCCAGGAACGGGTGCCACGGTGGAAGCTTTCGAGGTCGTACTTCTCGTTCGGCGAGTGGATCCGGTTGTCTGCCTTGGCGAAGCCGATCAGCAGGCTGTCCATGCCGAGCGCTTCCTGCAGGTCGCGGACCACCGGGATCGAGCCGCCGCTGCCGACCACCGCGGCCGGCCGGCCCCACTCCTCGCCGAGCGCCGCCAGCGCCGCCTTGAGGTAGGGCCCGTCGATCGGCACCGTGCTGGCGCGCGAGCCGCCATGCGAGTGGAAGGCGACGCTGCAGTCGGCCGGGATCCGCGCCTGCACGTGGGCGCGGAAGGCGCTCCGGATCGCCTCCGGGTCCTGGCCGCCCACGGTGCGGAACGACACCTTGGCCGAGGCCTGGCCGGGCAGCACCGTCTTGAAGCCGTCGCCGCCATAGCCGCCGGTGATGCCGTTGATCTCGCAGGTGGGGCGGGCCCATGTCTGCTCCAGGGCGCTGTAGCCGTTCTCCCCGGCAGGAGTCGACAGGCCGACCGGGCCGAGCAGGGCGGAGTCCGGGCCGACGATGCGGCGCCAGTCCTCGCGCACCGCCTCGGGAAGCTCGGCCACCCCGTCATAGAAGCCGGGCAGGGTGACGCGGCCGTCCGTGTCGCGGAGTGCGGCCAGGATCTCGACCAGCAGGTGCAGCGGGTTGCGCGCGGCATTGCCGTACAGGCCGGAATGCAGGTCGCGGTCGGCACAGGTGATCGTGATCTCCTCGCCGACCAGGCCGCGCAGCATGGTGGTGACGGCGGGAACGCCGCCCTCCAGCATGTCGGTGTCGCAGATCAGGGCGATGTCGGCCTTCAGCTCGGCGGCGTGGGCTTCCAGGAACGGCCGCAGGCTCGGGCCGCCGCTTTCCTCCTCGCCTTCCAGCAGGATCGAGATGCGGACGGGATAGCGCCCGTCGGCGGCGCGGATCGCACGCAGCGCTTCCAGGAAGGTCATGACCTGTCCCTTGTCATCCGACGCGCCGCGGGCGGTGATGCAGCGTCCGCCGGCATTCTCCCCCAGCACCGGCTCGAACGGCGCGCTGGTCCACAGCGCCACCGGGTCCACCGGCTGCACGTCGTAATGGCCGTAGAACAGGACGTGCGGCCCGGTGCCGGAAGCGGAGTCCGCGAAGGCGGGATCGTGGGCGACCACGATCGGCAGCCCGGGGGTGTCGCGCACGCTGGCCTCGAAGCCGAGCGACTGCAGGTCGCGGCACAGCCATTCCGCGGCACGACGGCAGTCCGGCGCATGCGCGGCCTGGGTGGAGATGCTGGGGATGCGGAGCAGCGCGAACAGCCGTTCCAGGCTGGCGTCGAGCCCGCTGTCGACGTGGTCGAGGGCGGCCGAAGGAGCGGGACCAGGAGGGGCGGCGGGCGGGATGGCGTTCATCGCGCCATGGTGCGCCGGCGCGCGGCGCTTGTCAGCCCGGCCGCGGCAGATCGGTCTCGATGCGGCCGGCGTTCAGGCCGGGGGCGCTTCCCCGGGCTGGATGGCCTGGGCGGCGGCGGTGCGCTTGTTCTGCCAGAAGGCCACGAAGTCGATCGGCTGCAGCATCACCGGCGGGAAGCCGGCCTCGCGGGTGATGTCGGCCAGCACCGCGCGGGCGAACGGGAACAGCAGGCGCGGGCATTCGGCGAACAGCATCGGCTCCACCACGTGCTGCGCCACGTTCTGAAGGGTGAAGATGCCGCAATAGGCGAGCTCGACCACGAAGGCGACGGCGGGCGGTTCCGCGTTCTCGGCCGGGGCATGGGTGGTGGCGCTGCATCCCAGCAGCAGCGTGACCTCATAGACCGGATGCCCCTCCTGCGCCCGGCGCACCTGCACGTCCAGGCTCAGCGTCACGTGCGGGCGGAGGTTCTGAACCGTGTAGATCCCGGGGGCGCCGGGCACGCGGAACACCATGTCGCGGACGTACTGGTTGCTCAGCACCAGGGGCGGCACCGCCGGGGTGGCGAACTGGGTGCCGCCGACGACGCTGTCGATCGATTTGTCTGACATGGCTCACATCGCTCGTTCGGGGCTCGTT
>CAXUDP010000015.1:46384-57981 GCA_964249735.1 uncultured Acetobacteraceae bacterium
GACGCTGTCGATCGATTTGTCTGACATGGCTCACATCGCTCGTTCGGGGCTCGTTCGGGCTCGTCGTCCGGGCGTAATCCTACAGGAGCGCCGGCCGGCCGGCGAGGGCGGCTCAGATGAAGCGGCCGCGTAGGAAGCCCAGCGCCGGAAGCGGCGTCCAGCTCCGCGGCAGGTCGGCACGGCGGATCGGCGCGATGCTGTAACGGGGGATCGGCTGGCGCGCACTGCGCAGGAAGTGCGCGTAGGCCCTGACCTGCTGCTCGCGCCAGTCGCGGTCGGCCAGGGCGGCGTCCCGGCTGGCGTAGATCTCGGCGATCCGGCTGGTCCGGCCGGCGTCCGCCATCACTGCCCAGATCCGGTCCTCGCGCGGACGCTCGTCGGCGGACACCGTGTGGGAGGAGGACGGGCGGGAGAACGGGATGATGTCCGTCATGCGGCGCGTGTCCGGGTGGGCGGAGCGGGAGCCATCGCAGCCGACGAGACCATGGCTCCCTCCTGCCGGCAAGGCCTGGGGCTGCAACCCATACTGTCGGGCTCCGTTGCTAGGAACGACCCCAGGAAAGGCGACGCCTCCCATGAGCACCAGCGAGAAGATCCCCGCCACCGACCGCTCCCGCGGCGGCCCGGGCAGCAGCCACGTCGACACCAGCGGCAAGCACAAGAACTCCGCCGGCGCCCATCACCAGAACACCCCGGTCGAGAAAAAGCATCCGCGCGAGGACGCCGACAGCGCCCATGGCGGCACCCGGCACGAGCGCAACGAGCCAGGCGAAGGGCGCCGCTCCTAGCCAGACCCTTGCAGGCACGGCAGCGCAACGATAGGAGCCGGTCATGCTTCGCCTGATCCTCACGCTGCCGTTCCTGATCCTGCTGGTCGTGTTCGTGCTGTTCAACCAGACACCGGGCGCGATGGAGCTGCCCTACCTGTCCTGGCAGTCCTCGGTGGGCGTGATCGCGCTGATCACGGCGGTGATCTTCTTCCTGGTCGGCGCGCTGTTCGTGTGGTTCGCCGAGCTGCGGCAGCGACGCCGCGCCCGCCGAGCGGAACAGCAGGTCCGCACCCTGGAAACCCAGGTCGCCGAGCTGCGCACCCAGTTGTCGCAGGCGGTGGCGCAGAATGTCGCCTATCATGGCGCCACGGTCGTGACGCAGCCGGGCCCGGGTCCGCTGTCCATCGCCCCGTGAGATGGTGCTCTCCGGGATGGCGACCCGACGCACCCGCCTGATCCTTGCCGTCGACACAACGGACGATGCGTTGGCCGAGCGGTGGATTGCCGCCACCGCCGCGTCCTGCGGCGCCGTCAAGTTCGGCCTGGAGTTCACCCTGGGCCGGGGGCTGGACGCGGCGCGCCGGCTCGGCGCCGGCCGCTCGCTGTTCCTGGACCTCAAGCTGCACGACATCCCCAACACGGTGTCGGCGGCGATACGGGCGCTCGCACCGCTTCGGCCGGCCATGCTGACGATCCACGCCGCCGGTGGCGGCGCCATGATCGCGGCGGCACGGGAGGCAGTCGAGGACGGGTTCGCGACGGATGCGCGACCGATCCTGCTCGCGGTCACGGTGCTGACCAGCCTGGATGCGGAAGCGCTGCATGCCATCGGAGTCGCCGGCGGCCCGCGCCAGCAGGTGCTGCGCCTTGGCCGCATGGCGATGCACGCAGGAGCGCATGGGCTGGTCTGCAGCCCGCACGAGGTGGCGCTGTTGCGCGACGCGCTGGGACAGGCGCCATGCCTCGTGGTGCCTGGAGTCAGGCCGGCAGGCGCCGAGGCTGGCGACCAGAAGCGGGTGATGACGCCGGCGGAGGCCAGTGGTGCTGGCGCCGACTGGATCGTGGTCGGCCGACCGATCACCCGGGCCGCCGATCCGGCGGCGGCGGCGGCGGCCATCGCCGCCGAGCTCGACTCATGAGCACGCCGGCCGGCATCAAGATCTGCGGCATACGGGACGAGGCGGCGCTGGACGTGGCGGCGGAAGCCGGGGCGGACTGGATCGGCTTCGTGTTCGCCGCCCGTTCGCCGCACGGGGTCACGCCGACGGCGGCGGCGGCGCTGGAACGGCGCCTTCCCTGACCCGTGCGGCGGGTCGGCCTGTTCGTCGAGCCGAGCGACGACGAGGTGGCGCGTGCTCTGGACGCGGTGCCGCTCGACGTGCTGCAGCTCTACACCGATCCTGCACGGCAGCTGCCTCGCGCTGGGCCTCCGAGCGCCCCGTCGGGCTGGCGCACGGGTGCGCAGCCGGACCGAGCTGCCGACATGCACCGGCCTCGACGGAATGATGATCGAGGCCAGGCCACTGGCAGGCGCGGACCGTCCGGGCGGCAACGGGGTCCGCTTCAACTGGTCGATCGCCAGGGACTGGACGGCGCCGACACCGTGGCTGCTGGCGGGCGGCCTCACCCTAGGCAACATCGCCGAAGCGATCCGGCAAAGCGGAGCGTCGGCTGTGGACGTGTCGTCCGCGGTCAAGGATGCGCCGGGCGCCAAGCAGCCGAGGCTGATCCGCGTCTTCATTGCGGCGGCGCGCGGCGGCTGAGCCAGACCTCGAACAGCAGGTGCGGCAGGGTCAGGGCCGCCAGTCCCTGGATCGTCAGGCAAAGCAGCCTGTCTGCCGTGGCACCGGGATAGAACGGCCAGAGTGCCGCGCCCAGCAGCAACGTCAGGATTGTCACCGGCAAGGCGAGCCGGATCGCGCTGGCCTCGTCGACGATCCGGGCGCCGTGGCCGCGATCGCGGATCAGCGCCAGGATGTGCGCCGGCGCGTGCACGCATACGAAGTAGATGGCGAACGAGGTCAGCGGCGGCAGCAGGATCGCCGTCGCGGCGAGCAGCGCGGTCACCAGCAGGGGCGTGTAGTCGGTCCGGACCAGCCGGCCGACCCGCGCGGCCGCGGGAAGGAGCCACAACAAGGACGCCACCCACAGCCAATCCGGCGGCTGGCTCATGGCGGTCCGGGACACGGTGGCGAAGATGGCGGCGGTGGCGGCAGGATGCGCCAGTACTGCTACCGCGACCGGTGCCCCGCCCGCGGCGATCACCGACACCGGATCGTTGGATCCTGTCTCCTCGACACCGAAATGCCAGACCGAGGCAGTCAGGAAGGCGGCCAGGGTAAGGGTCGGGGCGAAATGCCAGGCCAGCAGGACGAGAGCCGACAAGCCAAGATAGGGTAGGGCGAACACGCCGAACCAGGCAGGGCCGAAGCGGGGACGCAACGCCGTGCGGGCAAGTTCGCCGTCCAATGCCCCATGCGGGACGCCGAGACCGATGATCGCGACCAGGGTCGCGAAGGTGCGCTGCCCCGGCGGCAGCAGCGTCAGCAACGCCAAGACCGGTCCTGCAACCAGGACCGGACTCAGGTGGACCACCCGGAAGGCGAGCGGCGAGGCAGTGGAGGACGACATGGCCGGGAGAGTTCCTCCCGGCATCACGTCACGCCGCCATGCGACTGGTGGCGGTGGTGGTCCGCGTCGCGGCCAGGTCGCGATCGACCATCTTGGTGTCGGACATGGTGGTCATCAGGCCGTAGCCGACCTTGGACACCACGTCGAGCACCGCGATGCAGAACACGCTGAACGCATCGCCGAACACGCCGAGCCCGTCAGGGGCGAAGAACAGGATGACCGGATAAAGCAGCCACAGCACCGACAGGGTGGCGGCGTCGCGACGATAGTTGCTCCGCACGTCGTCGCGCTCGAGACGGTTTGCCTCCACCTGCGACACCCAGATGACATAGTAGACGCCAAGGAAGGCGGCGCAGGAGATGACGAACCAAGTCCACTTGATCCACGTAACCACGGACATGCCGAAGAACAGAGCGGTAGCGATCATGATCAGGTCGGCCAGGATGACGCCGACGAAAATGCCGGGACGCTTCGGCCCGGAATGCATCGCGGTGGCTGCCAGCGTCGCCAGCAGCAAAGGCGTGGTGAACGTCCAGTCGACGTAGCGCGCGTAGTAGAAGATGCGGGTTGCAGTTTCCCCGGCGGCCGCGCTGACCGGCAGTATGATCGCGCCTTGACCGATCGCCATGGCGAAGTAGGAACTGGCGGCGATGATCGGCACGATGCCGTGCATGACCGTCTGCAACTCCTCGTTCGGAGTGCGACGTTTCCCGATCAGCAGGATCGCCAAGCCGCCGATCAACATGATGGCCGTCGTCAGCCAGAGCCAGAATCTCGAATCCATGACTGCCTCGTTCCAGGATGAACGAGGTCAGAAGATCCGGACTCCGTTCCGGTTGCTGCACCGTCACGATTTTGAGCGGCAGCAGCAACCAGGACTCAGGTCTCAGTAGCCGTAGGCTCCGTAGGTCGGAGCGGCGTAGACCGCTCCAGCCGGATAACCGTAGACCGGGTATGGCGCCACCGGGTAGCGGTAGGCGGGATAGCCGTAGCCATAGCCGTAGGGCGCTGTGACCGCTGCGCCGATCGCCGCGCCGGCCAGAAGCCCGACGCCCAGGCCGCCGAACCCGAACCCGCGGTAGCCATAGCCGTAGCCGCGATAGCCATAACCGCCACGGTAACCGTAGCCGCCGCGATAGCCATGACCGCCGCGGTAGCCGTAGCCACCATAAGCTTCTGCCGGCTGTGTCGCCGCAAGGGTCGCTCCGGCCAGTCCCAGCGCCGCGGCGGCGACCATGAAGGATCTACGCATCATCAACTCCTTAGGCTCTTATACTATGTAAACTAGATGGGCTTGGAAGGCGTCCAAACGAAGGCGCGACCATGGCAGCGGCATGTCCGCCGCCAAACGTGATCGCCATCCTTCCATAGATGGACCACCCGGTCCTCGTGATCCGTGAGGAACTGTATCGCAGCGATACGCCCGGAGACGTCGCCCCGGCGGCGTCGATCCGGAACCCCCTGCGCAGCTCCTCCTGCCTGCCGATCCGCTTGGACAGCCTGCATTTCCCGTTCTACGTGAGGCAGATACGAAGCGCCGGACATGATCCGTGCGAGGTGCTGGCAGTGGATGGTCGCTGCATGGGCGGTGCGAAGGAAAGCCGTTGGCGAGACAAACCAAGGAGCGCGCGGAGCAGACGCGCGAACGGATCGTCGACGCCGCCGAGCAGGTGTTCTACCAGCGCGGCGTTTCCCGTGCCTCGCTGGAGGAGATCGCACGCGAGGCCGGCGTCACGCGCGGCGCGGTGTATTGGCACTTCGCCGACAAGGTCGAACTGTTCATCGCGGTCGAGAACCGGGCCAGGCAGCCGTACGAGCAGATGCGCGCGGCACTCAGGTCGAGCGTGCCACGGGCCGGCAACGCCCTAGAGGCCATGCAGGCGCTGGAAACCAGCATCGTCGACGCGTTCGAGCGCATCCAGTCCGACGAGCTGGCGCGGGTGCGGCTCACCGTCATGCTGCTGCGCTGCGACTACGTGGACGAGATGGCGCCGGCGCTGGACCGGCAGACGGCGATCACCCGGTCGTTCTTCAACGAGCTGCAGCACTACTTCAACGCCGTGATCCCGCCTCCCGCGCCGGGATCGGACTGGCAGCCGGAGGCGGCTGCCCAGGTGCTGCAGGTCGTGGTGCACGGCTCGTTCATGCGCTGGCTGCGCTCGCCGGACGAGTTCCCAATCGGCAAGGGCGTGGTCGCGATCAGGGCCTTCATCGACGCCTTGCGCAAGGCCTGGGTGCCATCGATCCCGATGGAACGGGACATGGCTCCGGCTGCACTCCCTTCCCCTGCACGTTGACATACGTGCTGGAACGTATGTATGCGGCGCCGGCCTATCGGGGGTCGAGTTCCGGCATGAGCATTGCGCTGACCGAGGCAGCTCTGCGTCGCTGCGGGCGCGGCAGCAGGCCGGACACGCTGCCATCCTGGTCGGGTTCCTGCCGGTGCCGGGTTCCCTCTTGCTGATCGCGCCAATTCCCAGCATCAGCACGGTGATGAACCTGGTCTCGGCGAAGCATGTGGTTGCCCCTGACGGGCTGGCCCCTTGTCCGACGCCTTCCTTGAACCCGTCTTTCGAACCACGCGGCGGGGGACGCTGAACGATGCGCCCGGTGATGAGCACGGCGGCAGGCGCCGGCCTGCTCGCCATGGCCGGCTGCACGGTCGGGCCGAACTTCAAGCCATACCATCCGCCGGTGGCCGCCAACTGGAACGACCCGTCGGCCCGGAAGATCAGCTTCAACCCGGTCAGCCAGGCCAGCAACCCTGACCCCGCCTGGTGGAACGGCTTCGACGACCCGGTGCTGACGGATCTCATCCGCCAGGCGATTGCCGGCAACCTGGACCTGCAGCAGGCGCTGCTGCGCGTGGTCGAGGCACGAGAGAACGTGGTCACTGCGCGCGCTGCCGGCCTGCCCACCCTGAGCGGCACCGCCAGCTACAACCGCGAGCAGTTCGGCCTGCGCGGCATCCTCCAATCGCAGGGGATCGACAACTCGTCGAGCCTGCTCGCCGGCCGGTCGGGCCTGCTCGGCGGCCAATCCGCCGCGGTCGGCCAGGGCATCGACTCCGCCCTCAACGAGGCCGAACAGCCGATCGACCTGTTCCAGTACGGGCTGAACGCGTCCTGGGAGCTCGATCTGTTCGGCCGGGTGCGCCGCTCGGTCGAGCAGGCACGTGCGACCACCGAGGCGCAGGCAGAGGCCGCCAACGACTCCCTGGTGATGCTGGAAAGCCAGGTCGGCCAGGCTTACGTGCAGCTGCGCGGCGCCCAGGCGCTCTACGCCACCCAGCAGGCCAACATCCGCGCCGGGTCGTCCACGCTTACCCTGACGCGCCGGCGCCAGGTCGGTGGGCTCGCCACCGAGCTCGACGTCGACCAGGCGCAGACCGAGCTCTACAACTACCAGCGCCAGCTTCCGGTCTATGCGACGCAGATCCAGCAGGCCGAGAACCAGCTCAGCGTGCTGACCGGCCAGGCGCCGGGTGCGCTGGACACCCTTCTGTCGCCGCCAGCGCCACTGCCGCACACCCCGGACGTGGTCGGCATCGGCATCCCCTCCACCCTGGCGCGGCGCCGTCCCGACATACGCGAGGCGGAAGCCAACCTTCATGCCGCCACGGCCAACATCGGCATCGCTGTCGCCAGCTTCTACCCGGACGTGTCCCTGACCGGCAGCCTCGGCATACGGGCGATCGACGTCAGCTACCTGACCAGCTGGGCCAGCCGGTTCTATTCGGTGGGCCCGAGCGCCTCCCTGCCGATCTTCCAGGGTGGCCGGCTGACCTCCAGCCTGCGACTCGCCCGCGCGCAGCAGAAGGCGGCGGTGCTGAGCTACCGCAGCACGGTGCTGAACGGCCTGCGCGAGGTGGAGAACGCCCTGGCATCGTATCGCAACGATCGCGATGCCCGGGACAGGCTGACGGAGACCGTGAAGTCGGCCGAGCGCTCGTTCCAGCTGTCGCAGAACAGCTACCAGAACGGGCTGTCGGACTTCATCACCGTGCTCAACGCCGAGCAGACCCTGACCAGCGCCCGGCAGAGCCTGGACCAGATCGAGATGTCGCTGGCCGACGACGTCGTCACCCTCTACACCGCGCTCGGCGGTGGCTGGCAGCAATCCGGCACCCCGGTCACGACGCCCCCGATCGACAAGGCGCCGCCGTTCGTCCCGGCCGCCCTCGACAGCGTCGCCGCGGGCACCGCGCACACCCAGGCCGACTCGCAGTAGGCAGCCTGCAGGCGCACCGGCGTGACGCCGCGCGGTCGGGTCCGGAAGCCCGGCTCATGCGCCGACGCGTGCGTCCCGGCGGGCGCCGCGCCAGATCGTCAGGATCGCGACGAACGCGATCCCGGTGAGCAGGGTCGACAACGGTAGGCCGAGATGCAGGATCCTGTTCTCGGCAAGCCAGTCGCCCATGCAGGTGCCCGCAGTGCGGGCAAGAGCCACCGCGCACCAGTATGCCGCCACACCGGTGGCGACACGGGATTTCGTGACGGCGAGCAGAAGTGCCAGCATCGATCCGAGGCCGATCGATGCGGGGCCCTGGCCAAAATGATGCGAGCAGATGTCCCCGACCACGGTCCCGAACACGCCTGCGGCGAGCATGGCCGCCCAATAGGTCAGGTTCGTCTTCGCCAGCGCCGGACTGGCTAAATCCGGTCCGGCTCGCGATCGCCGCTTCGCGCCGAGCCAGGCCAGGATCGCGATCGCCGCCGCAAGTCCTGACACGAGCAGCGGGGCCGGGACGCGAACCCGGAACGCCAGGTAGTCGGCGATGTTGGTCGCCCCGGTGCGGATGATGATGATCGCCAGCCAGTAGTACGCCTCGTGCGCCGTCGGATCCCTCGCCTCGATCCGGTAGGTGGCCGCGAACAGCAGGACGAGCACCAGCAGGCCAAATCCGAGCCCAAGGCCGCTCTCGTGGGCATAGAAATCTCCGAGGTTGGTGCCGAAGATGCTGGCGAAGGTGATGCCGAACCAGTAGCGCCGGTCGATCGCGGGAACGTGTCGGGTCTGCATGCCGCCTCCTCATGCGTGGCTGGTTCGGGATGCCGGCGTCCGCAGGCTCGGCGCGGCGGCGACCAGCAGCACCATGGCGCCGCCGATCGCGAGCGAGGCCATGATGCGCCCGAACGCGAAGCCGCCCTGTTCGTGCGACTTGGTCAGCGTGTCGCCTAACGTCGCGCCGAGAGGGCGGGTCAGGACGTAGGCAGCCCAGAACAGGATCGTCCGGGGCAGCCGGTGGAAACGGTGCAACAGCGCCACGACCGCGATCAGGCCGCCGAACAGCAGGGCGCCGTTCTCGAAGCCGAGTCCGAGGCCGCTGCGATCGGCGGTGAAGTCGCCCAGCGCGGTGCCCAGCGTGTTGGCGCCCAGGATCGTCAGCCAGTAGAACACCTCGTCCTGCCGCGAGGTGATGCGATCCGCTTCTATCCTGCCCGTCGTCAGGCGCCAGGCCAGCAGCACGGTAACCACCGACGCCAGCAGGAGGGCCGAGGACAGCACGTAGCCGAGACGAAGCGTACGGTCGATGAAGTCGGACGTCACCGTGCCCATCGTGGTGGTCGACACGATCGTCAGCCAGTAGGTTCCGGGGCGGTAACGGTGGACACGCAGCTGCGTGGCCAGCGCGAGGGCGAAAAAGACCGCGAAGATCCCGGTCGCCACGGC
This sequence comes from uncultured Acetobacteraceae bacterium, assembly GCA_964249735.1. Classification (GTDB taxonomy): domain Bacteria; phylum Pseudomonadota; class Alphaproteobacteria; order Acetobacterales; family Acetobacteraceae; genus Lichenicola. The sequence continues at coordinate 55,459 of CAXUDP010000015.1, forward strand.
ATAGCCGAGTCCCAGGGTCGTGGAGACGGCATCCCCGCCGGTCTCGCCCAGCGTGGTCGCGCAGATCTTGACGAGCCAGAACACGAGCGTTGCCTGCGGCGCCTTGCTGGGCAGCCCAGGATCGGGATGCGGACCGGTCTGCGGGCTCATGGCAATGGGCGGAGCCGCCCGTGACGGATCAGGCGGTCCATGGCCGTTCCCTGCCAGGTCCGATCGATCGGATGCAGGTTCCCCGCAACCGGAGGTCAGGTCACAATGAACCCCGGTGGCCGGGGCTGTCCTTCATGAAGGCCGCGATGTGCCGGTTCAGGAACACGGCGTCCGCCGGGCTCGCGCCGGCTCCCGCCGGATGGCCCCACAGGGAAGGGATCGGCAGCAGCGTGCAATGCGGGATGAACTGCGCCTCATATCGCGCGTCCTCCACCGGGAAGTACAGGTCGGTCGCCGACGGCATGTAGAGCACCGGCACCCGGATCGAGCGCAGCGCCGCCTGCGTGTCGCCCTTGAACGACGCGGTGTTGCCGACGTCGTTCGACTCCCAGGTCCGCATCTGCAGGATGAGGTTGTTGGCGTCTGCACCGGCGAAGAACTCGCTCGTGTAGTGCGCGACCGCCTGCGCGAACGTGGTGCCGGGCGGGTTCTCGCTGCGCCACAGCTCGCGTCGCCACCATTCCTGCCCGTACAGCCAGCCCAGCCACACCAGCGACGTCGTCGCGATCCCCTTGGCCGGCTCGGTCGTGTAGCGGCCGCCTTCGAACGCCGGGTCCTCGGTCAGGGCCGTGATCTGCCCTTCGAGCCGGACGATGCCGTGGCCATAGGTCTTCGCGGTACCCGAGGTGGCCACGATCCGGTCCATGAAATCGGGATAGCTCACCGCCCATTGCAGCGCCTGCTGCGCGCCCATGGAGAAGCCGATCACCGCGCGCAGGTGGTGCACGTGCAGCTGCTCCACCAGCAGCCGGTGCACCGCTTGAACGTTGTCGCGGATCGTCATCGCCGGGAAGTCCGGCCCGTGCAGCGGCGCCGGCGTGTTGCTCGGCGAGGAGGAGCGGCCGTTGCCGAACAGCTCGCTCGCGACCAGGAACAGCCTGTCCGGATCCAGTGCCTTGCCCGGGCCGACCAGCCACTCGTAGCCGTGCATGTCCGCCATGTAGTGCGACGGCAGCAGCACCGCGTTGTCGCCGGCGGCATCGAGAGCGCCATAGGTGCCGTAGACGACATGCGCCTCCGGCAGCACCGCGCCGCTTTCGGTACGGAAGCCGTGGATGACGAACTCGTACTGCACCGGGCCGGCGGCCGGCTCGGCCGCATGCGCTCCCGCACCGCCTGCGATCGAGATCGCGATCCAGGCCGCGGCGACAACTGCCTTGTTCATCATGCCGGATCGGCCTCGCATGTCGGGATCTGCTCCTGTGCGTCGACCGGACCGGCATCGTGTGGGCCGGTGCCGGAACGCAGCCTGTTCGCGTATAGACTGGCGTACGGCGGAACGCGATCCTGGACCGGCGGCATCCGCGCCACCGGCCATACCGGCAACTATCAGTCGAACCGGCAGGGCCGGCTGGTCGGCGGCAGGCCGCCCATCTGCACGATCATCAGCGACACCGGCACCGTGCCCGGGTTGCGCGACAGGTGGCCGCGATGCCCCGCCGCGTCCGGCCGTGCTCCCCCGTCCTCGCCGACCACGACGTCGCCCGGCCCGACCGCGATCCGGCTGCCGTCCATCGCCTGCACGAACCAGGTGCCGGCGAGCGGCACGATCCACTGCACCGCCGGGTTCTCGTGCCAGCCGCCGTCCCAGCCGGGCGGCTCGACGTGGACCTGCACCACGCGGGCGGCGGCCGGCTGCACGTCCTGCCATTCCGGCGTGGAGGGCGCGGACGCGCTCCGCATCACGAAGCGGTGCAGCGCACAGCGCGTCAGATGGCTCACCCCCGACGCATCGGTCCAGTTGTCCCAGTACCCGATCTCCGGCGTCGCCGCGCCGGCGGAGCCGGCCGACAGCAACAGGCCGACCGCGATCCCGCTCAGGCCTCGGTGAGCCATTGCGGATTGTGGTTGGTGCCGTCGAAGTGCAGCGTGGTCTTGTACTGCTCGGTCTGCCCGGTCATCGCCACCTGCTCGCTGCGCGCCAGCAGGGCGGCCCGGAACTCCGGGGTCGGCGGCGCATACGTCCGCACCGCCTCCAGCGCCTGGTGCAGGATGGCCATCCCGTCGATCCCGGTCACCTGTATGCTGATCGGCAGGCTCATCGGGTACTGCAGCATCTGGATTGGCGGCACCACGCCCGACTTCAGGATGAAGTTGTCGCCGAACGCCTTCATGCCGATGATCCCGGTGCCGCGCGCCACCGCCATCGGCACCACCGTCTTCTCGAAACTGTCGTAGTGCGCGTCCATCACGTTGAGCGGCATCTGCACGGTGTCGAAGTGGAAGTTGTGCCGGTCGGCGGTCTCGAACATGGACGCGTGGATCGCCGGGCTCTTGTGCCCGGTGAAGCCGATGTAGCGCAGCTTGCCCTGC
>CAXUDP010000016.1:0-10687 GCA_964249735.1 uncultured Acetobacteraceae bacterium
GCCTGGGCAGGGTTCAGCTGCTAGGCGCCGAAGCCTGGGGTTGTCCGCCTTGCGCGCATCCCGGACCGCGCCAGCCGGTTCCGCCATTGTCGATCCCGACTAGCGGAAGCGAATAGTCTTTCCGGAAGCGTATTGACTAGCCTTCAGGGCAAAAAAGACTGATCCGCTGACATTGGGACAAGTAAAGTCTGTTGCGGAAGAGGCCGTCCCGGCAACCGGGTGGTTTCCTTCCAAAAGCTGCACTAGCTGCGAGTACAAGTTTGCACGTCAGCAGTCACCAGCTCGACTGGGGCAGCGTGACGTTTTTCCACAACATTCAAAGCATTTAGCTGCACGCGATGTCGAGCGATAGCGTGCACACGTTCGAGGAACTATAATTATGAACACGTTTCGGATGGCCCTGCTCCTGAGCAGCGCGATTGTCGTGGTTGCTCCACAAGTCTACGCCCAAACTGTGATCACGTCGTCGACGGATCTGACGCCAGGCATGATCACGCCGAACAACGGCCAGCCGGCTCTGAACGCCGGGGCTGTCGGTGGTCTTGCAACGAGTGCGCTGCAACCGACCGGCAACACTTCATCCACTCCCATCACTGGACAGCTGTGGACCAACTCCCAAGTCAACCTGACGACCGGTGGCCTCTCGTTCTGGAACGGGGGAGCAGGGACACATGTCATTTCCGGTGGTTCCTCGCCGACCACAGATGCAATCTTCTTCACTCCGACCCTACAAGGCGTGACTAGCAACGGCGACCTGATCCACGCCGCCGGCATCGACAACGTGATCGACCAGGGAACGGCATTCGCTTTCGACTTCAACTACGACAACATTGGATCGTATGAGAACGGCAACCGTACCGTGGTCATGGGCGAGGTGGTCCTCGGAACCACACCCGCCGCCGCATCTGCCCTCACTGGTGTGGCGGCTCACTCTCATGTCTATGCACCGGAGCCGGTAGCTCAGTCCTATGGTTGGCCTTCCGCCGTCAGCATCGACAGCACGACCGGAGGTGAGATCGAGAACGGATGGGACTTCAATACGCTTACTGCTGGAGCGACGGGAGTCTATGCGAACTATGACCATGAGTTCGACATGGACTACGAGGCGGGCGCGAGCGTTGGTGAGAACATCGCCGCTGTCGTAGTAGACCAAAGCCCAGCCTATAACACCGCTAATGGCAACGGACTTCCTGGCAAGTATGCGAACATCGCTTACGATCTGTTGGGCGGAGCTGGCCGCGGTTTTCAGTGTGCCTTCTGCGTCGGCAAGGAGACCGGCACCTGGGGCTTGAACGCGAACGGCACGATCCTCGGCGCCATCCAGCGGATGTACGGCGGCACTCCCGACTCGGGCGGTATCTATCCGGCTGCACGGTGGGACATGGACTACCGCCTCGTCGCGAACGGCAGCAATGGTGGTGAGATCGCGTTGCCCGGTTTCGGCATCAGCGGAAGCGGCGCGGTCGGTGCATCCAGCTTGACGACTACCGGCACCATCCAGGCGCAAGCGGCCACCCTGACTGGCGCCACGATCGACTTCGCTGGCGTTTATCCTTCGGTTCCGACCTTCACCGTCCAGGCTCCGCCCAGCGGGACGACCGCAACGGTGGCGGTCACCTCCAGCATCGTCACGGCGGCATTGAACTTCGGCACAACCGGCAAGGGCTACAAGGCGAACGACGTGCTGACGCCTTCCGGCTCGCCTGGAGGCACCCTGCCCACTTTCACCGTGGCGACCGTCGACGCTCAGGGCGGCATCACAAGCCTGCAAATTAACAGCGCAGGTTCCGCCAATGCACCGATCAACGGTCCCGTTGCGATGACAGGCGGTTCAGGCACCGGTGCCGTGCTGCTCATTGCCTGGGGTCTGACCAGCAGCGGAACCTATCAGGTATTGTCCCCAATAACGTTAACCCGATTTGCAGCGACCGGTGCTGGCTGGGCCGTCGGCGACACTGCCACGGTCGTCGGAGACACAGGCACGGCTGGTAGCTATACCGTGACCAAGGTCTCCCCTCAGGGCGGCATCGAAATGCCGTTGACGGTCAAGACGCCCGGCTCCCTGACTGCGCTCGCGAGCGGCACCTACCATTCCCTGTCCGCAAGCGGATCCGGCACGGGCGGAAGCATCCAGGTCGGCTATGGCGTCGGCTCGGTGTCGGTCACTCCTGGTAGCGGCTACGTCCCGAACTCGCCCCCGGTCATCCTCAGCAGCGAGACGAACTGGCAGCACGGTAACCTGTCTGCGGTGATGACGAGTGCGGCGGCTCCTCTCACGATCAACCCTGCCGGCGGGAACGTCGGGATCGACCGGCCGACCTCGGTGCTGTTTGCCCAGCTCGACATCAACGGGTCGGTGGCGGCCGGCAGCGACTACTCGCAGCGCGGGCAGTTCGGATACAAGGCGCAGGGCTACAACGCGACCATCCTCCCCGGCACGAGCCTGACGACTGCCGACACGGCCCAGTACACCTTCCTGGCCGGGTACAACGGCATCTCGCGCTGGGAATATGCCGGTGCCGGATTAACCTCGAAGGAGGTCACTGCCGACGTGAACGGCAACTCGACCATCTTCGAGATGCTGCTCGATGGATCCGACCAGTCGCGGCAGGTGGCGCAGGTCACCAGCGGGTCGACCGGAACCAAGACGTTCGCAGCGGCCGATTGCGGCACCTATGTCCGCGATACCGCCACCACGGCGCATAGCGACACCGTGCCGACCGGCCTGCCGGTCGGCTGCACGATCGACGTGATACAGGTCGGCAGCGGTGGCACCATCACCTTCGCCGGCGCCACCGGGGAGACGGTGGAGCAGACCGGCTCGGGCACGTTGGCCCACGCGACTACGGGCCAGTTTGCCGATGCGAGGATCGTGATCGACAGCTCGTCGACCTTTCTGCTGACCGGCCAGGTGAAGTGATCATGGGGCGGGCTCGGTAGATCATGAGCCCGCCCCGACCTTGCTGCTGCCGGGCGACGTCGCCCGGCGCGGCCCTGGGATGGCCTTGCGAATGTAGATGCCCGGCGTCGGCTGCGGAGCACCTCGGAGCAGGTCACCGGTGATCAGCCTCGGAGGCGAGCCGATGGTCGCAACATGTCAGGCCTGGCGACCGCAGCGGACGCCTTGTCGCGGTGATCAGGCTGCCAGGACGCGGGGAAAGATCAACCGGATGGTGGTGCCGACGCCTTCGGCGGTTTGAAGCTCAAGCCTGCCGTTGGACTGCTCGACGAAACCCTTGACCATCGACAAGCCGAGGCCGGTGCCCTTGCCGAGCGGCTTGGTGGTGAAGAACGGCTCCAGCGCCCGCTGCGCCACCTCCGGCTTCATGCCGCTCCCCTGATCGGCAACCGAGATCTCCACCGCCGGTTCACCATCCAGGCCATCCTGCCGGCGCGGGCGCGTGGCGATGACGATGTCGCTGCCGGGCGGTGCCGCGTCGGCCGCGTTGCGCACCAGGTTCAGCAGCGCCATCTCCAGCTGGCTCGGGTCCACCGACGCCACCATGGCCTCCTCGGCCAGCGCGAGCTTCACCCGGACCCCGGTGCCGGCCATCTGGTCGAGGATGCTGTCGCAGTTCGCCAGCGTGGCGTTGACGTCCAGCGCCTGGTTGTCGTGGAACTGGCGGCGCGCGAAGGACAGCATCTGGTCGGTCAGCTTGGCGGCGCGCTTGGCACCCCAGGTCGCCCGCTCGATGTTCTTCAGGCCGCGCCCGGTGCCGACCTCGTCGCCCAGCCGCTCCAGGTTGCCCAGCACGATCGTCATCAGGTTGTTGAACTCGTGCGCCAGGCTGGACGCCATGGAGCCGAGCGTTTCCATCCGCTGCGACTGCTGCAGCACCGCCTCCGCCTCGCGGCGGCGGGTCACGTCCAGCTGGCTGCCGAAGTGGTAGACGAGCTTGCCGGTGGTATCGATCACCGGGCTGACGAACAGGGCATTCCAGAACTGCGAGCCGTCCTTGCGGTAGTTCAACAGCTCGACATGGACGTCCTCCCCGGCTTCCAGGGCGCGGCCGATCCCGGCCACCGCCTCGGGATCGGTTTCCGGTCCCTGCAGGAAGCGGCAGTTGTGCCCGATGATCTCGTCCTGGCGGTAGCCGATCAGCTGCTCGAAGGCCTGGTTGCAGAAGATGATCGGGTTGTCGTGCCAGTGCGGATCGGTCAGGCACATCGGCATGCGGCTCATCTGCACCGCCGCGAAGAAGATGTCGGTCCCGCCGACCCCGCCGCCGGCGGGGATGACATTGCGCCCATCCGCGACGTGGTGCCCCGGCTCGTTGGCGGTCACGCCGCGATCGCCCTGGTCACCCATCGATACGCCTTCGTTCCATCCTGCCTTCCTACGACATCCAGGACGTGCGGCCAATCGGCAACCACAACCACCGCCCGGAAAACTACCGCCCTCCTGCCGGGTTCAGCCCCAGGGAACAGCCGATGGTCGTCACGGAGAAAGCTGGCGTGTGTGTCCTTCTGGTTGAAGACGAGCCCCTGATCCGCGAGCTGATGACCGAAAGCCTGCGCGATGCCGGCTACGAGGTGATCGACGTCGAGGACGGCGCCGGTGCGCGCGAGGTGGTGCTCAACCTGCCGAGGCCGCTGTCGATCCTGGTCACCGACTTCCACATGCCGGGCGACATGGACGGCTCGCAGGTCGCGGCACAGGTGCGGACCGTGTTCCCGGACCTGCCGGTGGTGATCGTGTCGGGCCGACCGGAAGTGTTTCAGCCCTCCTGGCAGCGCACGCTCGGCTACAGGCTGATGAAGAAGCCGTACCGGCCGAGCGAGCTGGTCAGGCTGGTCCGGTCGCTGACCGGCTGATCGCTCGCATGTGTGGACGCTTCGCCACCGACATCCCGCTCCACCTGATCGGGGAGTGGTACCGCACGGTGGGCCCGTTGCCGAACGACGCGCCGAACTACAACGTGGCGCCGACCCAGAGCGTGCCGGTGGTGCGGCGCCATCCTGACACAGGCGAGCGGCGGATCGACCTGCTGCGCTGGGGGCTGATCCCGCACTGGTCGAAGGACAAGGGCAGGCAGCCGATCAACGCACGTGCCGAGACCGTGGCCTCGTCCGGCATGTTCCGCGCAGCACTGGCGGCGCGGCGCTGCATCGTGCCGATGACCGCCTTCTACGAGTGGGACCAGCGGTCGAAGCCGAAGCAGCCCTATGCGTTCGGGCGCTGCGACCGGGATCCGGTGATGCTGGCCGGGCTGTGGGAGTCCTGGACCGACCCGGCCGGGGAGCTGGTCCGGTCGTTCGCCATCGTCACCACCACGGCCAACGCCACCCTGTCGCCGATCCACGACCGCATGCCGGTGGTGCTCGAGCACGGCGGCCGGGATGCCTGGCTCGACGACGGTCCGCACGCCCTGCTGCGGCCGGCTCCGGACGACGTGCTGCGCCGCTGGCCGGTCGGCAGCGCGGTGAACTCGCCGCGGAACAACGGTCCCCGGCTGCTCGATCCGGTCGACACGGCGGATGGCCGCGACGAGCAGGCGGCCGGGCCCGACTCGGCGTGACGCCGCAACAGCCGGCCGGATCGGGCGTTGCCGGCAAGGAGGGCCCGTGATGACCAAGCTGCTGCTAATCCTGGTGTTGACCGTCCCGCTGGCGACGGCGGCCTGCGACCGCGGGCCGGGCGACGACCGTGCAGCCGCTCGCGGACCCTACGTGAGCGGCGGCTTCGGCGGACACTAGCCGGGGGCGGTCGTGGGGCCGGGACGATGAGGAGCCTGTTGCCGGGCGGCACCGCAATGGTCGTCGGTGCTTCCGGCGGACTCGGCGCGGCATTGGTGTCGGCGCTGGCGGAGATGCCGGAGATCGGCCGGGTGATCGCCTTGTCGCGCCGCGCGACGCCCGAGCGCGATCCGGCCGAGCGGGTCTGGCACGCGCCGGTCGACCTGCTGGACGAGGACAGCATCGCCGCCGCGGCTGCCCTGGTGCCGGGGCCGTTGCGCCTGGTCCTGGTGGCGACCGGCCTGCTGCACGGGACCGGCCTGGAGCCGGAGAAGACGTTCCGGGCGCTGGATCCGGAGGCGCTGGTGCGGAGCTACCGGATCAACGCCGTCGGTCCGGCGCTGGTGGCCAAGCACATGCTGCCGCTGCTGGCGCGGCCGGGGCGCAGCGTGTTCGCGGTGCTGTCGGCGCGGGTCGGCAGCATCGGCGACAACCGGTCCGGCGGCTGGCACGCGTATCGCGCCTCCAAGGCCGCCCTGAACATGATCCTGCGCAACCTGGCGATCGAGGTCGCGCGCCGGACGCCGGAAACGCTGTGCGTCGGGCTGCACCCGGGCACGGTCGACACCCCGCTCAGCAGGCCATACCAGCGCGGCGTCGCAGACGGCCGACTGTTCACGCCGGCCTGGTCGGCAGCCCGGCTGCTGTCGGTCGTCGACGGGCTCGACCCCACGCATAGCGGCTCGGTGCTGGACTGGAGCGGCGCCGTGGTGCCGCCGTGAACAGCGTTCACGGTTCGGGACTCAGCTGGCCAGCGAGGCGGCGATGTTGACGCCGAGCGCGATGATCGCGGTGTTGAACAGGTAGGACACCAGGGAATGGGCCAGCACCAGCTGGCGCATCCGGTCCGACTGCGTGGCCACGTCGCTGACCTGGCTCGCCACCGCCATGCAGAACGAGAAGTAGAAGAACTCGCCGATCCCCGGACGGTCGTTTCCCGGGAACAGCAGGCCACCGCTGCGCCAGAAATCGTGCGCGTAGTGGGTGGTGAAAATGGTGTGTACGAAGAACCAGGACAGCACCACGGTCGCCCCGGCGAGGGCCATCAGCCAGCCGGCGTGGTGCTTGCCGTGGATCTGCGCCAGCTCCAGCACGATGGCGCCGAGCGAGGCGACCGCGGCGGCAATGGTGATGGTCAGCATGGTCCACCGGCTCTCGTCGAGCAGGATCCCGTCCTGGCGCAGCCGCTCCGGCGTCACCCCGCGGATCAGCACCAGGAAGGTGATGCCGTAGGCGACCACGCCGACATCCCAGGCCATCAGCGCGGCGGTGACTGGACGTGCCACCAGCAGCGAACAGGCGAACGTCACCGCGACGAAGACGAGCCCGACCAGCAGCGACGGACGATGTTGAAGATGACGCAGCAAGACAAGTCCCCCGGTTCCGACCGTTGCATGATCGGGCATCGTGCGGGTCCGCTGCAAATCGGCGCGCCGCGATCGGTGCGAGACAATGGTTGTATTCCGGCGGGCAGGGTCTATGTTTAGTCGATCGGCTGTCTTTTCGGCCGGGAAGAACCGATCTTCGTAGTGACGCACGTCGACTTCAAATTCTCCCAAACGAAAAGTGAAGCTGTCCGCATCCTCGCGGGCGGCAGGCCTAGAGGAGACTTGATATGTCGACAGGTACAGTGAAGTGGTTCAACGGCCAGAAGGGTTATGGTTTCATCCAGCCCGATGATGGCTCCAAGGATGTGTTCGTACACATTTCTGCCGTCGAGCGTGCCGGCCTGAACGGTCTGAACGAAGGCCAGAAGGTCAGCTACGAACTCGAGCGCGGTCAGCAGGGCAAGGTTTCCGCCGGGAATCTTCAGGCCAGCTGATCTGCCTGACCTGACGGCCCGGCTTCGGCCGGGCCGTTGACAAGGATCCGTCATGACAATGCCGAAGTTCGGGATCGGGGACCGTGTGTCCTTCGTGCCGGGAAAATACGACAACAACGTCACGCGCGGCGTCTACACCGTCGTCCGGGCCATGCCGGTGACCAACCAGGGCTTCCAGTATCGGGTCAAGAGCCTGAACGACAGCCATGAGCGGGTGATCGACGAGGTCCAGCTGGCTTCCGCCCGCTGACATCCCGCGTAATGCGACCGCCCGGCCGGAGATGACTGGTCGGCCGGTGCCCGATCTCCCGGCATAGTCAGGAACGAGAAACGCCTCTTCCACACGGTGGAAGAGGCGTTTCGTTTGTGGTCCGTCGCCGGCTGATGCCGGCGCGGGATCAGGCCAGGCTGATGCCGGCCGCTTCGGGGCCCTTCTGGCCTTGGACCACCTGCACGCGGGTCGCCTGACCCTCGTTCAGGCTGGACAGCCCGGAGCGCTCCAGGGCGGAGGCATGGATGAAGATGTCCTTGCCGCCGGTGTCAGGGGTGATGAAGCCGAAGCCCTTGGTGGCGTTGTACCACTTGACGATGCCACGCACCTCCTCGGCGGAGGACAGGTCTGGCGTGGCGCGGCCGCTGCGGAAGCCGCCGGCACCACCGGGACGCGGCGCGCCGAAGCCGCCGGCACCGCCGCCGGAACGCGGGCGCTCCGGCTGCGCGGTGCTCTCGTCGACGGAGATCACTTCCGCAACCTGCCTGCCCTTGGGGCCCTGGCCGATCTTGACGCTGAGCGTCGCACCCGGGCTGACGGACTCGTGTCCGGACTGCGACAGGGCGTTGGCGTGCAGAAACACGTCGCCCGACCCATCCGACAGCTCGACGAAGCCGAAGCCCTTCTCGCTGTTGAACCACTTCACGCTGGCGCTGATCTCCGGCCCGGACGCGATCACCTGCGAGCCGCCACCACCGCCCATCGGCCGGCGTGGCGGGCCGCCGAAGCTGCTCCGCTCGCCGTAGGAGGGCGCCGGTGCAGGCGTGAAATCGTCGTCGAAGCCGCCGCGGCGCGGGGAACGGGGGCTGCGGTCGGTCCTGTTACTTCTCAACGGTCGTAATCCCGAGGTCTAGAAGGTTGCGTCTGGGTCCAGGCGCACCGTGTGGCGGTTTTCGGCAGGCGGACGCCTCGTCGGAAGGGCTTCGGATAAACCGTTTCGTCCCGCCCGATGCGTCAAACCATGGCATAGCACGTTTGCCGCTGCACGAACCACCGTTACCGATCACCGGATCGTGTTGTTTCCATGACCTCCGTTCTGCATCCGCTACAGGACCAGCGTCGAGCAGGCTTTGGGGTTTCTCACCGGCGGCGAAGTCCCTAGAACACGCAGGTCGACAACGGGACGCAGTGAGCACGATGAAGTCCAGCCCGATCACCCTTCCACGTGCGTCCTGCACCCCTCCGTTCCTCCTGGCTGCCGCGTCGGTCGGCCTGGTCCTCGGCTTCGTGGCACGACCGGCCGCTGCCGACCCGCTGCAGGATCCCGATGGGACATGGACCGCGCAGGTCGAGAACGACGCGGTGTCGACCCTGAAGGGCACGTCGGACCAGTACTACACCAGCGGGCTGCGCATCGGCTGGACCTCCGGCACCGACAACCAGCCGCCGGCGATCTCCGACCTCAACACCCTGATCTGGGGCCACGGCGTGCAGCGCGTGGCATTCGGGCTGCAGCAGTCGCTGTTCACCCCGCGCGATACCCAGTCCCGCACCGTGATCCCCGGCGACCGCCCCTATGCCGGCGTGCTGCTGGCGACGATGAACCTCATCAGCGACACGGACTTCACCCGTTCCGTCGCCGGGGTGCAGGCCGGCGTGCTCGGCTCCTATGCCGGCGGCTACCAGGTGCAGAACGGCTTCCACAGCGCGATCGGCGACACGCCCAACCTCGGCTGGCGCAACCAGCTGCCGAACCAGCCGATCCTGCAGCTCCAGGCCGGACGCACCTGGCGCCTGCCGCTTCTGACCCGCTACGGCGTCTCCGTCGACGCCCTGCCGGAGGTGTTGGCGGCCGGCGGAGACTTCCGCACCTACGCGCAGGGCGGCGGCACGGTGCGGATCGGGCAGGGGCTGGACAGCGACTTCGGCACCCCACGCATCAGCCCCGGCCTGGATGGCACCGACGCCTACAAGGCCACGCGGCGCTTCGTCTGGTACGGCTTTGCCGGGGTGGACGGGCAGGCGGTCGGCTACGACTCGACGCTGCAGGGCAGCACGTTCCGCTCCGGCGAGCCGCACGTGTCGAAGGTCTGGGATGTGGGCGAGCTCGAGGCGGGTGCTGCCGCCATCTTCCACGGGGTGCGCCTGTCCTACACCCAGACCTGGCAGACGCAGGAGTTCCAGCACGCCAAGTCCGGGCTGTTCAATTTCGGCTCCGTGGCCCTGTCGGCGAAGTTCTGACGACGCGTGGCGATCCGGCCCGCCAGGCCCCGGCGTCCGGCACGCGGCCGCTTCAGGCTGCTCGCCTGCCGGGCGCTGGTGGCGCTCGCCGCCGGCTGTTTCGTCGCGGCCTTCACCATTGCCGCCCTGGCGCCGCCCGGGTTGAGCCTGGGCGACGGACTGCAGCGCTTGTCCGGTCACCCGCTGTCCTGGTCGAACTGGACGAGCGCCGGCCACGCCGGCCACGGCTGGCGGGGGATGCTGCTACCGTTCCTGGTGCTGCCGTTCCTGGTGCGGCCTGCCTGGCTGCTGCCGGTGATGCTGGGCTTCGTCAGCGCCGGGATTGCAATCAGCCTGGGCCGGACCCTGCCGGGCGGGGCGGCGCGCTAGGCCGCGACCGGTCCAGCTTCGGGGTCCTTCGCGCATCCCGGGACGGCAGGGCAATTGTTTGCCGCTTCTGGTGTCGCGGGGGTCCGACGCCCGGGCCTGCCGTCGAACAGGATCGGCGGCGCGATCCGTGACGGGCTGCAGCGGCAGGGCGCACCGTCATGGCGTATCCGGGATACGAACCGCCCCACGCGCCGGAGCCGTGGCCGGGCCGTGTTCGACCGCATCGTCGGTGTGCCGACCGCGGCCGGGACGGCACCCGCATCCGGGTTGATCTGGTGCAGACCGCGGCGTCACCGCGTCGGGAGCGC
>CAXUDP010000016.1:10787-34871 GCA_964249735.1 uncultured Acetobacteraceae bacterium
ACCGATCCTGTTCGATCGGATGATGCTCTAGTTCTTGAACGTTTCGACCACGGTCTGCGCGATCAGCAGCTGGCCGACGGTTGTCAGGTCGAAGAAGGGGTCGATGAACAAGGACGCGTTCAGCACCGACGGGTCCTGCCCGTCGATTGCGGGGTTGTAGATCGGAGCCGTGTCGGGTCCCGGCGGGTTGGCGAGCACCGGCTGGGTAAGGTTGTTGAACCCGTAGGCGGCCGGGTTGGCGGCGACGTTCACGAACAGGGTGTGCAGGTCGACCACCTTCACGTCCAGCCCGGTCTTTGTCTTGAACGTCTGCACCGCGGCCGTCAGCTCGCCGTTGAGGGCGTCGACCAGGGCCTCGAACTCTGCCTTGGTGGCCCCGGTCGCCTGCAGGAACGCGGGCTCGCTGAACAACGGCGCGAGGGTGATGTCTGGCAGGTTGGTGACCAGGATGTGCTTGGCGCCGGCGGTCGCGAGGAGGTTGAGCCCCGACACGATGGCCTGCACGGTGTTGGCGACGTTCTGGGGCGGGGACGCGGACTGCGGCAGGGAGATGTCGTTGCCGCCGAACGTCACCGTCGCCACGTCGTTGGGCTGGAAGCTCTTGTGCTCGAGCACGAACAGGGCGATCTGGGCGCGGAAGCTGCCTTCGCCGTTGATCGGGTCGAGCGCGTTGGAAAAGCCCTGCGCGGTGGCGTTCTCGTAGGCGTAGTTGGTCTTCAGGGTGGCGTTCGGGTGCGCGACGCCGAGCTCCTCGGCAACGTCCGTGGTCCACTTGGCGCCGTTCGAGAAGTCACCGGTCGAGGAATAGGGCGCCTGCGTGGCGGGCGGGGTCATGCCGAACAGCCGGTACACCGCGTCGTAGGTGCCGCCATCGGCGAGCCTGTCACCGAAGTTGTAGACCGCCGTGGGCGTGAAGCTGGCGGCCGCGGCCGGCCCGGACAGGGCCAGGGATGCCCCGGTCGCCAGGATCGGCAGCATGGCGAGCATGCGTCTGGTCATGGTTCTGTTACTCCAAAAGCGGAACGCTGCCCGCGGAAACTATTGAGCCGTCTGCGAGGCGATCACCGCCGGAGTGATCTGCACCACCTGGCCGTGGCCCGGGTTCGTGCCGTAGTTGGACACGTAGATGCTGCCGTCGGACCCGGTGGTGATGCCGGCCGGGTTTATCAGGCCCTGGCAGGCCAAGGTGCGTTGGGCACCGCTGGGCGAGATCTGCACGATCGAGCCGCTCGGATCGCCGGACGTGCCGCCGTTGGTGTACTGCTGCAGGGCGTAGACGTCGCCGTCCGGGCCCTGGGCCAGGCCGATCAGGTTGGTCAGGCCGGTCGCGTACTTGGTCGGCGCGGAGCCCTTGACGACCCGCCATACCGAGGCCGTGCCCTTGACGTAGGGGTAGCCGGTGTAGTCGGCGACCAGGAGGCCGTTGCCGTCCGGCGCCGGGATGATCCCCGTGGGCACGGAGTCCTCGAAGGTCGGCACGGCGGCGCCGCCGGTGGGCGGGGCAGCGTTGACGGTCTGGTAGGGAATGACGCCGAGCACCGAGATCGCACCACTCGGCGTGATCTGCGTGATCGTATGGGCGGCCGCATCGGCCGCGTACAGGTTGTCGCCGACGCTGGTGAGGCCGTACGGGTTGCTCTCGGCCGAGCCAGGCCCGGCCGCCTCCGGATCGGACTTGTCCGGAACGTTGTCGTACTCGTAGGTGTTCAGGTGGGCGAGCGCGGTCTTGACCACGGCGTCGTTCTTGATGCCCAGGCCATACAGCACGCCGATCTGGCTCTGGTCGGCACCGAGCGCGGCCTCATCCGAGCGCGTGCCGATGCCGCCGACCAGGACGAACGGGACGCCGTTCCTGAAGGCGATGCCCTGTGGCCCCGACGCCTGGTTGAGCGGCTGCGGCGTCAGCGACCCGAACCCGTCGGCGGCCGTGTAGCGCTGGCCGCCGAACATGACGGACAGCCGTCCGGTGTTGCCGTAGCAGTCGGTGTTGCCCTGGAACACGAGGCAGGGTCCCGGGCCGCCGATGCCGGCGTCGGTGATCCAGAGCAAGTCGTAGCCGAAGGCCAGGCCGCGCGGCGCGTTGAGGCCGTCCGTGATCACGGGGTAGAGCGACGGGACATAGCTCGACTCGATCAGCGTCGCGTCGAGGCTGGTGACCGACCCGTTGGGCAGGGCCGAGACGCTGTTGAACGAGACGGGCGCTCCAAGCTGCGGCGCCCATTGCAGCGTCTCGAGCTGGCCCGAGCCGTCGGACGAGGTCGCGCTGCTCGTCGCGGAATAAGAGTCGAAGTTGCCGATGTGCGTGCTAACGGTCTGCGTGCCGTTGACGGCGAGCGTGAGGTCTGTCGAGCCCCCGCCGACGTACTTCACTCTCTGCTGCTCGGCGAAGCTCAACGAGAAGCTGCCCGGCGCGAACAGGGCCGGCTTGGTGGCCACGCGCACCGCACCGTTCGGCCCGGCGTTGTCGCCGATGATCATGAGCGCGTGCGTGGTGGAATCCTGGCTCAGGTAGACGATCTGCTGGGGCGGTGGCGTCGTGCCGTAGATCGATACGGAGTTGACGGTCAGGTTCGACTGCGTGCTGATCGCGAGCGTCGGCTTGCCCTGGAACGTCAGGTTTCCGACCGTTTGCACGATCGTTCCGGCGAGCGGCTCGGTCGCGGCCGCCGTCGAGCCTGAACCGGGCGTCGTCATGCTTCCGGTGACGTTGTAGATCCAGAAGTCGCCGGCCTTGAGGGTCGGCAGGCTCGTCATCAGGGCATGCTGCGGAGCTGCAGCGCAGATTTGTGCCTGCGCCGGAAGCGCGATGCCGACAAGACAGCAGGATGCGAGGCAGGACGACAAGAACCACGCGGTTCTGGATCTTTGCCTGGTCGACGCGCGACCGGCAAAAGCGGATTGCTCGAAGGACATAATGCTCCCTTGTCATTTTCAGCGCCGGCACGCAGCGACAACCCCGGATGGCTGGCCTACCTGTTGCCTGCAGAATACTTTCGCAGGAATGGAAGTCGCCTGCTGCTCCAGCAGCGCTTCGTTCCCGTGATTATGAGGCAGCTCAAGGTAAGGGTGAAGGGGAATCAAAGCCTTTTACTAGGGCTTTGTTTAAGAAGTGAGTTTCAAATGATGTTATCGTTCGCAAGAGACATCGAGAATATTAGCTTTGGTTAATGGACGGCCCAGCAAATCTGGTCGGTGTCAGGCGACGAGCATGTATTCGCCGTGATGGCGGGACGGTCGTGCGCGACGGGAAGGTTTTCCCTGCCGGCAGCAATCGCCTGATCCGCTGCGGCTAGCGATGTTCGACGGAAGACCTGCTCGGTCGTCAACCTGGGCTGCGGGAACGGGAGGGTTCAAGCAACCCGAAGCTCGTCCGCGACTGGGTGATGCCAGACGTTGTCGGATGACATCGTGAACCGGGGCTGGTGCCGCGTCGCCGGCCTGCCGAGCGTTCCCGCCGTCAGGCAGCGTCTGATACGGCGAACGCCGCGGCAGTTCCTCGTCAGCTCGCTTCGTACTCCACCGCCGGCTCCGGCTGGGCGCCGGTCGCGTGCGGCGGCAGGCTGGGGATCGGCCGGCCGATCAGGTAGCCCTGTATCTCCTCGCAGCCATGGGCGTCGAGGAAGGCGAGCTGCGCCTCGGTCTCCACCCCCTCGGCGCAGCTGGTCATGCCGAGTGCTTGCACCATCTGCAGCACGCTGCGGGTGATCGCTTCCGCCCGCCGGTCATGGCCGAGCGCGCGCACGAACTGGCGGTCGAGCTTGACCTGGTCGAACGGGTACGAGGTCAGCGCGGACAGGGAGGAGAAGCCGGTGCCGAAATCGTCCAGCGCCAGACGCACGCCCATCGCCCTGACCTGGGCCAGCTCGCGTCGCACCGAGCCGTCATCGGCCAGCGCGCCGCGCTCGGACAGCTCGATCTGCAGCCGGTTCGGCTCCAGCCCGGTCTGCTCCAGCACGCGCCGCAGCAGCTTCGGCAGCCGACCATGCGACAGCCACAACGGCGACACGTTGACCGACACGCCCAGCGCCTGCTCCCAGGACGCCGCTTCCGCGCAGGCGGCATGTAGCACCCAGGCGTCGATCTGCTCGATCAGCCCGCCCGCTTCCGCCACCGGGATGAACAGTCCAGGCGACATCTCGCCGTGGCCGGGCCGGTTCCAGCGCACCAGCGCCTCGAAGGAGACCACCTGCTCGGTCGCGGTGTCGATCACCGGCATCCAGTTGAGGTGGAACGCGCCCTGCGCCACCGCCGCCTGCAGGTCCTGTTCCAGCCCGGTCGACAGGGCGTAGGCGTCGATCAGCGCGGCGGTGGCGTGGCAGTGGCGGCCGTCGCCCTGGCTGCGTGCATGTGCCAGCGCCGCTTCCGCCGCCAGAAGCAGGGAGGTGGCATCCTGCCCGTTCGCCGGATGCAGGGCGATGCCGACCGAGGGCCGCAGCGGCAGCTCCAGCGTGTCGACCTGCACCGGCTCGCGCAGCCGCTCCAT
Source organism: uncultured Acetobacteraceae bacterium (assembly GCA_964249735.1). Classification (GTDB taxonomy): domain Bacteria; phylum Pseudomonadota; class Alphaproteobacteria; order Acetobacterales; family Acetobacteraceae; genus Lichenicola. The sequence continues at coordinate 15,271 of CAXUDP010000016.1, forward strand.
CATGCGCAGCGCGATCGCTTCCGCGTCGCTGGGGCCGATCCGGCCGGGTGCGGCCAGCACGAAGCCGCTGCCGCCGAGATGGGTGAGCAGGCTCGGCACCGGGGCGATGGTCTGCAGCCGGTCGGCCGCCTGGGCGAGATAGCGGTCGGCGATCTCGCGCCCGTACATGTCGTTGAGCACCGACAACCGGCCGAAGTCGATCCGGAACACCGCCAGCGCCGGCGTGGCGCCGTCGCCCGCCGGCACCGTGTCCAGCACCTGCTCGAGGTAGTGCCCAAGCGCCTGCCGGCCGGGCAGGGCGATCGCGGCGCCGGTGGCGTCGGGACGGGCGGCCTGGCTGTCGCGATGGACGGCGAGCAGGGCGCCGATCCCGCGCGCGAGGTCGGCCAGGGTCAGCAGCACCTCGCGGCCGTGCCGCCTGGGCTCGCGGCCGAGCAGGCACAGGATGCCGACCGCCGCACCGGACGGATTGCGTATCGTGGCCCCGGCATAGCTGGCGAACCCGGCCTCGCGCTCGTGCAGCGGCGCGGAGGCGAAGGCCGGATCGGCGAGGAGGTTGGAGATCTCGGCGGTGGTGCGGCGCGGCCGGCTCATCTGCGCGCGCAGGAGGCTGATCGGCAGCGCCTCGCCGCCCGGGGTGCCGGACACCGCCTGGATCTGCAGCCCGGACGGCGCCTCGACCACCAGCACGGCCAGGTTGCTGTCGGTGCAGCGCGTGGCCAGTCGCAGGAACGGCGCGAACGAGGCCTCGGACCCGGCATCGTCCCCGGCCTCCGCCCGCGGCAGGGTGAGCCGCTCGACCGCGATGCCCTGTGTGTCTCGGCTCGGCGTGATGCGTGCCATGTGGGTTCCTGCCGGTGCGGCTGCCGGATCTCGGTGTGATCGGATCGGATGCCTCATCCTGGAACGTGGCATCGTTTCATCCGGATGCGAGAATACGCGCAGCGTTTGCACGGTCCAGTAGCAATAGGAGCAGCTGCACCGCCTCCCCGCGCGTTGATCGGAGAGTGGTGTCACGTTGCAACAGGCGCTCCGCGTCCTGCCAGGCACGGCGCACCAGCCGGTCCAGGCCGCCCGGAGCGGCGCTGGCGGCGGCGATCGCGCCGGGGAGGCGGTAGCGCGGCTCGCCGGACTGGCGTCGGCCCATCAGCTCGCCGCCGCCGCGCATGCGGTAGTCCTCGTCGGCGATCAGGAACCCGTCCTCGGTGTCGCGCAGCAAGGCGAGGCGGCGCCGCGCGGTGGCACCCAGGGCATCGTCGTGCAGCAGCAGGCAGTAGCTCAGGAGGTCGCTCCGGCCGACGCGGCCACGCAGCTGGTGCAGCTGCGCCAGGCCGAACCGTTCGGCGTGCTCGATCACCATGATGGTGGCGGTCGGGATGTCGACGCCGACCTCGATCACGGTGGTGGCGACCAGGATCCGGGTGTGCCCGTCGGCGAAGGTCCGCAGCGCTTCCTGGCGCTCTCCGCTTTCCTGCCGCCCGTGCGCCAGCCCGACCACGCCGGGAAACAGCCGGGACAGCGACTCGAACCGGGCCTGTGCGGCGGCCAGGTCGAGCAGCTCGCTTTCCTCAACCAGCGGGCAGACCCAGAACAGCTGCGCCCCGTTGCCCAGCGCGCGACGCACCGCGTCCAGCACCTCCGCCTCCGCGCCGAGGCCGTGCAGGGTGGTCCGGATCGGCTTGCGTCCGGCCGGCTTGCCGTCGAGCCGGCTCACCTGCATCTCGCCGTACTGGGTCAGCAGCACGGTGCGCGGGATCGGGGTCGCGGTCATCACCAGCACGTCGGTGGACCGTCCCTTGTCGCCCAGCAGCAGGCGCTGCTCGACTCCGAAGCGGTGCTGCTCGTCGATCACCGCCAGGCCCAGGTCGCGGAAGGCCACCCCGTCCTGGAACAGGGCGTGGGTGCCGACCGCCAGCGGCGCCTCGCCCCCGCCGATCTGGCGGAGCGCGATGCGGCGGGCCTGGCCCTTGACGCTGCCGGTCAGCAGCGCGACCGGCACTGGCGACAGCCGGCCCAGCACGGCGTGGTGCTGGCGCGCCAGGATCTCGGTGGGCGCCATCAGGCAGCTCTGGGCGCCGGCCTCGGCCGCGCGCAGCATCGCCAGCAGCGCCACCAGGGTCTTGCCGGCGCCGACGTCGCCCTGCAGCAGGCGGAGCATGCGGTTGGGCCTGGCGAGATCCCCGTCGATCTCGGCCAGCACCCGGTGCTGCGCTGCGGTCGGCGGGTGGCCGAACCGGGCCAGGGCTTCGGCGCGCAGCTGTCCGTCGCCGCGCAGCGAGCGGCCGGGACGGTCCCTGGCGGCGGACCGGGCCTGGGCGATCGCCACCTGCTCCGCCAGTAGCTCGTCGCAGGCCAGGCGGGCGCGGGCGGCCGCGTTGCCGGACGCGGGATCGCCATCCGCCGCCGACTCGTGCGGCAGGTGCAGGCGGCGCAGCGCCTGGCCGAACGACGGCCAGCCCTCGCGCCGCACCAGCTCCGGGTCCAGCCACTCCGGCAGATCCGGCATCCGGTCGAGTGCCGCCCGCATCGTGCGGCCGAGCAGGCGCCCGGACAGGCCGGCGGTGAGCGGCCAGACCGCCTCGATCGCCGGCACGAAGCCGGGGCTGCCGTCCGGCCGGTCCGGGACCAGATGGTCGGGATGCGGCATGCACAGCCGGCCGTTGAAGGAGTCGAGCTGGCCGGACACCGTCAGGCCCTGCCCGACGACGAGCTGCCGCGCCTGGTGCGGGCTGAAGAACACCAGCTCCAGGCTGGCGGTGTCGTCGCCGGCCTGCACCCGCCAGGGCTGGCGTGGGCGCTCCGGGCGGCTGATCCGCTGCACCGTCACGCGCAGCGTGGCGATCCGGCCAGGCTCCGCCGCGGACAGGGCCGGGCGGTAGCGGCGGTCGATCGTGACGTCCGGCAGGTGCAGCAGCAGGTCGATCACCCGGCTGCCGCCGACGGCGCGCGCGATCAGGCCGCCGATGCCGGGTCGCAGGCCTGGCAGGGACGCGATGGGTGCTTGCAGCGGGGCCAGCAGCGGCGGCGCGCCTTCCGGCGCTGCGGGCGGGCTGTGCGGAAACGTGACCAGGCGGCGTCGGGCCTTTCGGAGGGGAGGCGGAAGGGGCGGGCTGACACGAGGTGGGTGCGCGGCTATATGACAGCCCGCGCGATGGAACCAGACGTGATCCCGAGCAAGCCCGACTCCGACGTCCACGGCCCCGATCCCCAGCCCGGACTGGACCCGCGGCGACGCCGCATCCTGTTCCGCGCCACCCATCGCGGCACCCACGAGACCGACCTGCTGATCGGCGGCTTCGTGTCGCCGCGCATTGCCGGCTTCTCCGACTCTGAGCTGGACGCGCTGGAGGAGCTGATGGAGCTGCCGGACGTGGACCTCGCCGACTGGCTGATGGGGCGCCGGGCGATCCCCCGAGACTGCGACACGCCGATGCTGCGGGCTGTGCTGGAAGCCGCCCGGTCGCGCCCGTTCGCGGACATGACCCGTTGAGCGCCGACGGCGCGGGGGCGGCCAGCCGCACCACCACCGTCTGGGGGGCACCGGACGGCTACGACGCGCTGCTTCTCGCCCGCCGGCAGACGGCGTTCGGCGGCGAGCACGATGGGCCGCTGCTGCACGTGGCGCGCGACGATGCCGGGCTGGCACGGCTGGCAGACCTGCTCGCCTTCGTGCGGCCGGAGGCCGAGGTGTTGCGGTTCCCGGCCTGGGACTGCCTGCCGTATGACCGGGTGTCGCCGAACCCGGAGATCGTGTCAGAGCGGGTGGCGACCTTGTCGCGCCTGCTGGAGCCGTCGTCGCGGCCGCTGATCGTGCTGACCACGGTGAACGCGCTGGTGCAGCGGGTGCCGCCGCGCTCGGCCTTCGCCGGGCAGTCGCTGACGGTGAAGACCGGCGACACGCTGGATGTCGGGTTCCTGGTCGAGGTGCTGGTGAGCAGCGGCTACGGCCGCACCGACACGGTGATGGAGCCGGGCGAGTTCGCCACCCGCGGCGGCATCGTCGACATCTTCCCGTCCGGCGAGCCGGAGCCGGTGCGGCTCGACCTGTTCGGCGACGAGGTCGAGAACATCCGCCGCTTCGACCCGGCGACGCAGCGTTCCACCGACAAGCTCGACGCGCTGGTGCTGCGCCCGGTGTCGGAGATCTCGTTCGACGCCGAGAGCATCACCCGCTTCCGCACCGGCTGGCGCGAGCGGTTCGGCCCCGAGGCGGCGGGCGACCCGATCTACGCCAGCGTGTCCGACGGGCGCCGCCATGCCGGCGTCGAGCACTGGATGCCGCTGTTCCATGACCATCTGAACACGCTGATCGACTACCTGCCTGGGGTTTCGCTCAGCCTCGACCACCAGGTCGACGAGGTGCTGACCGCGCGGCTGGAGATGATCGCCGACCACGCGCAGGCGCGCACCCTGCCGGCGCGGGACGGCGAGGTGCCGTACCGGGCGCTGCCCCCGGAGCTGCTCTACCTCGACCGTGCCGCCTGGACCGCCATGCTGGACCGGCTGCCGGTGCTGGCGTTCAGCCCGTTCGCCAGGCCGGACGACGCGGCCGGCTACGATGCCGGCGGCCGTCCGGGGATCATGTTCGCGCGCTCCCTGCCGCCCGGGCAGCGCGAGGGCGTGTTCGCCATGCTGCGCGAGCAGGTCGCCGCGTGGACCGGACAGCGCCGCCGCAGCTTCGTCACCGCCTGGAGCCGCGGCTCGCGCGAGCGGATCGGCACCCTGCTGCGCGAGGCCGGGCTGGAGGTCGAGGCGGTCGACGACTGGGCTGCCGCGGGCAGGCTGAAGCCGGGCCGGGTCGGCCTGCTCACGCTCGGGCTGGAGCGCGGCTTCACCGCCCCGGACGGGAAGAACGGCCTGGCGCTGGTGTCGGAGCAGGACCTGCTCGGCGAGCGCATCTCGCGTCCGCCCCGGCGGCGCAAGCGGGCGGACCAGTTCATCGCCGAGGCCACCGAGATCGCGGAAGGCGACCTGGTGGTGCACCAGGATTATGGCATCGGCCGCTACGACGGGCTCGAGACCATCGGCGTCGACCGCGGCGCGGTCGCCTCGGCGCCGCACGACTGCCTGCGCTTGATCTATGACGGCAACGAGAAGCTGTTCCTGCCGGTGGAGAACATCGAGCTGCTGAGCCGGTTCGGATCGGAGCAGGCGGGCGTGGCGCTGGACCGGCTCGGCGGCAGCTCCTGGCAGAACCGCAAGTCGAAGATGAAGCAGCGGATCCGCGACATGGCGGGCGAGCTGATCCGTACCGCGGCGGCGCGGCATATGCGCGAGGCGCCGAGCCTTGCCCCGGCGGAAGGCACCTGGGACGAGTTCTGCGCCCGGTTCCCGTTCGTGGAGACCGAGGACCAGACGCGTGCCATTGCCGACGTGCTGGAGGACATGGCGTCCGGCCGGCCGATGGACCGGCTGATCTGCGGCGACGTCGGCTTCGGCAAGACCGAGGTGGCGCTGCGTGCCGCCTTCGTCGCCGCCCTGTCCGGCTCGCAGGTGGCGGTGGTGGTGCCGACCACGCTGCTGGCGCGACAGCACGCCCGGGTGTTCGCCGCCCGGTTCGCCGGCCTGCCGGTGCGCGTCGAGCAGCTGTCGCGCATGGTGAGCCCCAAGGACGCCGCCGTGGTCAAGAAGGGCCTGGCCGACGGCAGCGTGACGATCGTGGTCGGCACCCACGCGCTGCTGGCCAAGGGGATCGAGTTCGTCGACCTCGGCCTGCTGATCGTCGATGAGGAGCAGCATTTCGGCGTCGCCCACAAGGAGAAGCTGAAGGCGTTGCGCGAGGACGTGCACGTGCTGACGCTGTCCGCCACGCCGATCCCGCGCACCCTGCAGCTGGCCCTGACCGGGGTGCGCGAGATGAGCCTGATCGCGACCCCGCCGACAGACCGGCTGGCGGTGCGCACCTTCATCATGCCGTTCGATTCCGTGGTGATCCGTGAGGCGGTGCAGCGCGAGCGGTTCCGCGGCGGCCAGGTGTTCTGCGTGGTGCCGCGCGTGGAGGACCTCGACCGCATGGCCGAGCGGCTGCGCGAGATCGTGCCCGACGCGCGCCTGGTGCAGGCGCATGGCCGCCTGACGCCGACCGAGCTCGAGCGGGTGATGACCGAGTTCGGCGACGGCAAGTACGACATCCTGCTGTCGACCAACATCGTCGAGAGCGGGCTCGACATGCCTTCGGTGAACACGCTGGTGATCTACCGTGCCGACATGTTCGGGCTGGGCCAGCTTTATCAGCTGCGCGGCCGGGTCGGGCGCGGCAAGCAGCGTGGCTATGCGTATCTCACCTGGCCGCAGCAGCACCGCCTGTCGCCGTCGGCGGAGAAGCGGCTGGAGGTGATGCAGACGCTGGACCAGCTCGGCGCGGGCTTCACCCTGGCCAGCCACGACCTCGACCTGCGCGGCGCCGGCAACCTGCTGGGCGACGAGCAGAGCGGCCACATCCGCGAGGTCGGGATCGAGCTGTACCAGCAGATGCTGGAGGACGCGGTCGACGACCTGCGACGCGAGAAGGGGCGCCGGAAGGCCGCGGACCGCGACTGGACCCCGAACATCGTGCTGGGGCTGCCGGTGCTGATCCCCGACACCTACGTGCCCGACCTGGCCGTGCGGCTCGGGCTGTACCGGCGCATCGGGGCACTTCCGGGCGATGCCGAGACCGAGGCGATGGCGGCCGAGCTGGTGGACCGCTTCGGACCGCTGCCCGACGAGGTCGGCAACCTGCTGGAGGTGGTGACGCTCAAGCGCCTGTGCCGGGCGGCGGGGATCGAGAAGCTGGAAGCGGGGCCGAAGGGCATGGTGCTGCAGTTCCGCGGCAACAGCTTCCGCAACCCGGCCGGGCTGGTGTCCTGGATCGGCAGCAGGGGGGCGGAGATGCGCCTGCGCCCGGACCACAAGCTGGCGATCCTGCGCGAGATGACCACGGCGCAGCGGATCGGGCTGGCGCGCGACGTGGTCGGGCGCCTCAACCTGCTGGCCGAGGGGGCGAAGGCGGCATGAGCGGCGCTGCGACAGGCAATCCGTTCAAGGACCGGCTGCGGGCCGGCACGCTGCAGATCGGGTTCTGGCTATCGCTGGCCGATGCCTACACCGCCGAGATCTGCGCCGGCGCCGGGTTCGACTGGCTGCTGATCGACGGCGAGCACGGGCCGAACGACCTGCGCTCGATCCTGGCGCAGCTGCAGGCGGTGGCCGCGTTCCCCTGTGCTGCGGTGGTGCGCATGCCGGTCGGCGAAACGTGGATCATCAAGCAGCTGCTCGACATCGGCGCGCGCACCCTGCTGGTGCCGATGGTGGAAACGGTCGAGCAGGCGGAGGCGCTGGTGGCCGCGATGCGCTACCCGCCGCGCGGCCGTCGCGGCGTCGGCGCCGCGGTGGCGCGTGCCGCCGGCTTCGACCGCGACGCCGGCTACGTGCACCACGCGGACGAGGGAGTCTGCCTGCTGGTGCAGATCGAGACCCGGGCCGGGCTCGACAACCTGGAAGCGATCGCCGCGGTCGAGGGCGTGGACGGGCTGTTCATCGGCCCGGCCGACCTGTCCGCCTCGCTCGGTCATCCGGGCGATCCCGGCGCGCCGGCGGCGCAGGCGGCGATCGAGGACGGGTTGCGCCGTATCGTCGCGACGGGCAAGGCGGCCGGCATCATCATGGGCGACGAGGCGCTGGTGCGACGGTCGATCGCGCTGGGCGCCACGTTCGTTGCCGTGGGCACCGACGTGTCGCTGCTGTCGCGGGGCAGCGACGCGCTGGCGGCGCGCTACGGATGCGGCCGGACCCACGCCGACAGGACCGGCAGCGTCTACTGACATCGCCGTCCGGGCGTAGGGGCCGCCCGGCCATTCGCCGCAACCTGAAGCAGCCGCGCGGCGCCGGACAAGTGTCGCGTCAGGCGAAGCCGGTGGACCTCGACACGGTCTCCCACTTCTCCAGCTCCGTCCGCATGGCGTCCAGCTTCTGTCGTACCAGTCCCAGCGCATCCTCGCCTAGGAACAGGCGTGCAGGTGGGTCCTCCGACCGCACCAGCATCAGCAGCGCCTGCGCGGCCTTCGCCGGGTCGCCCGGCTGGTTGCCGCTCTTCGCCTGCCTGGCGGCCCGGATCGGGTCCATCACCGCGTCGTAGTCGGGGATGCTGCGCGGGGTGCGGTCCATCGAGCGTCCCGCCCAGTCGGTGCGGAACTGCCCGGGGGCAAGCGCGGTGACGTGGATGCCGAAGCCGGCGACCTCCTTGCCCAGCGCGTCCGAGATGCCCTCCAGCGCGAACTTGCTGCCGCAATAGAAGCCGATCCCCGGCATGGTGATGAAGCCGCCCATGGAGGTGACGTTGACGATCCGGCCGCGTCGCCGTGCGCGCATGCCCGGCAGCACCGCCTTGATCATCGCCACCGGGCCGAACACGTTGGCGTCGAACTGCCGCCGCAGGTTGTCGATCGAGGACTCCTCCAGCACGCCCTCGTGGCCGTAGCCGGCGTTGTTCACCAGCACGTCGATCGGGCTTGCGCGCCGCTCGGCCTCCGCGACGCGGCCGGGGACCGCCGCGAAGTCGGTGACGTCCAGTTCCAGCGCGTGCGCGCGGCCGGGCGCCAGCGCCTCGAAGGCCGCCACCGCCTCGGCCCTGCGCACGGTGCCGACCACCGTATGGCCGGCGCCAAGCGCCGCCTCGGCGAAGGCGCGGCCGAGGCCCGAGCTGACGCCGGTGATGAGAAAGGTGCGGGGGATGTCGGCCATGTCGGGATCTCCGTCGTCGGCCACAAGCTATATCATGATATAGTATGGTTGATGCAAGGCGCCGGCCGCGGCATGATGCGCCATGCCGTCGACCAGCCAGGGCAGGGAGGAGAAGAGCCGCCTTTCGCGCGAGAAGGTCCTCGACGCGGCGGAACGGCTGCTGCGCGCCGACCCGGGCGCGACGTTCTCGATGCGCGACCTGGCCGCGGAAGCCGGCGTCAGCTTTGCCACCCCGTTCAACCAGTATGGTGGCAAGGCGGCGATCGCCCGCGCGCTTTCGGCACGGCGCATCGCGCAGATGGCCGACCGGCTCCATGCCGCCAGGCCCGCCGGCGACGCCGTGCAACGCACGCTGGCGGCGGTGCGGATCGCGGTCGACCTGCTGCTGCAGGAGCCGGAGGTGAACCGGGCGATGATGGGAGCGCTCGGGGCCTGGAGCGGCACGCCGGGCGCGGTGGGCGCACAGTCCCGTTCGCTGTGGTCGGCGGCGCTGGTCGGCTTCGACGGGATAGATGCCGGCCTGGTCGCGGCGGCGAGGCTGCGGCTGCCGGCGCAGCTCGCCCTCGTGTTCCGCGGCTGCCTGTCGTTCTGGGTGGGCGGCGAGATCGCCGATCAGGAGTTGCACGCCACCGCGGAAGGTGCTGCCAGCGTGGCGCTCGCCGGTTTCGTCGGTTCTGCCCGCCGCGACGCCCTGCTGGCCGGGACGGACCCGCCGCCGCCGTGAAGCGTCCTCCCTGCAGGGAGTTGCCCGAGGCTCAGCGCGCCCGGATCGCACCGCGTGGAGGCGCTGATCCTTCCGTCACCTGCCGGCCCGTCAGCGTATCGGCAGCGGCACGTTGTTGATCGTCAGCACGCCGCGTTGCAGGGCGAGGTCCCAGTCGGCCTGGTCGCCTTGGCGGTGCGCGACCAGCTTGACCAGGAACAGGGCGGTGCGCAGGCGGCCGAGGCCGGACGCGTTGGCGGCGTCGAGCAGGGTGTCGAAGCCGTGCGCGGTGACGTGACCCTCCCCGCTGCTGTCCTCCGGGTCCGGCGCGACCGTGCCGTGGCCCTCGCCGTTCAGCGTGGTGTCGCCGCGCCGGGCGTCCAGCCGCTCGATCGTCACCTCCACCGGCCGTGACGGAGGTCCGGACGAGGCGAGCAGGGCAGGGAGCTGGTCCGCCGGCACAGAGGCGCGCACGGACAGGGTTTCCGGCAGCAGCCCGGCGGCGGCATCGTTCGACACCCCGCCGTCGAGGGCGATCGTCACCTGCGCGACCGGCCCGCTGCCGTCCATCCGGAGGAACAGCCGGCGGGCGCCGAGGCGGGTGTTGCCGGAGCGGATCGCCACCCCGGACCAGGTGAACGCGGCCGATCCGCCATGGCCGAGCGCCTGCGCCAGGGGGTCGAACGCGTCGTGGATCGCCGTGCCCGGGCAGGCGTCGCGGTGGTCGGACAGGGCCAGGAGCACACCCGCCGCCGCGGCGGTGGCGGCCTGCTCCAGTGCGGCGTCCGATACGCCCGCGCCCCGGCCGTCCGCATGCAGATGCGCCGCATGCAGCACCGCGTCCGGCAGGGCCGGCAGCAGCACGTCCGGCCGGTCGGCGTCGAAGCCGCTGCCGTGCGGACCGCCGCCCTCGTGCAGTGCGGCGCTGTGCACCAGGGCGCAGCCGGGCAACGTGAGCGCGGCGGCGCGGGCGCCGGCGGGCAGGCAAAGGGACAGCAACAGGGCGCCGAGCGCCGGGAGTGGAGGATGGGTCATGCGACGGATAAGGTGGCGCAGCCTCCGCACGGTGGCAATTCACGCCGCTCCCGCAGAACCCAGGATGCGATGCCCAGACCAGACCCGTTCCTGCTGGCGCTGGTGGCCACCGTGCTGCTCGCCTCGTTCTTGCCGGCCCATGGCGCCGCGGTGCCGCTGTTCCGCGACCTGACGGTGGTGGTGATCGCGGCCATGTTCTTCATGCAGGGCGCGCGGTTGTCGCGGTCGGCGATGCTTGCCGGGCTCGGCCATTGGCGGCTGCACCTGACGATCCTGTCGTGCACCTTCGCGCTGTTCCCGGTGCTGGGCCTCGGGCTGCACGCGCTGCGGCCCGGCCTGCTGACGCCCACCCTGTGGCTCGGCGTGCTGTTCACCTGCCTGCTGCCGTCCACCGTGCAGTCCTCGATCGCCTTCACCTCCATCGGCGGCGGCAACGTTCCGGCGGCGGTGTGCTCGGCGACAGCGTCGAACCTGCTGGGCATCGCGGTGACGCCGCTGCTGACCGGGCTGGTGCTGGCCGGACGGACGCACGGCGGCGGCGGCGTGTCCGCACACGGCGTGCTCGACATCGTGCTGCAGCTGCTGCTGCCGTTCGTGGCCGGCCAGTTGCTGCAGCCCGTGATCGGCGGCTGGGCCGGGCGCAACAGGATGCTGCTGAGCCTGACCGACCGCGGCTCGGTGCTGGTGGTGGTGTACACCGCGTTCAGCGAGGCGGTGGTGCAGGGGCTGTGGCACGAGGTGCCGCCGTCGCAGCTCGGGCTGGTGCTGCTGGTCGACGCCGTGCTGCTGGCGGCGGTGCTGCTCGTCACCCGGTCCGGTGCGCGGGCCCTCGGCTTTTCCCGGGAGGACGAGATCGCGATCGTGTTCTGCGGCTCGAAGAAGACGCTGGCCTCGGGCGTGCCGATGGCCGGCGTGCTGTTCCCCGTCGCGGTGGTCGGGCAGGTGGTGCTGCCGCTGATGATCTTCCACCAGATCCAGCTGTTCGCCTGCGCGCTGCTGGCCCGCCGCTATGCGCGGCAGGCCGAGGCAGGCGCGGAACCGGTCAGAAGGTGAAGTTCAATCGGCCGTAGTAGAAGCCGCCGTTGATCGGCACGGTGGACGAGGTCTGGTCGTAGTGCGCGACGTTCAGGTAGGACAGCTCCTGCGGCAGCTGGCGCGGACGAACGTTGAAGATGTCGTTGGCGCCGATCGCGGCGTGCCAGTGCGGCGCGATCTGGTAGCCGACCTCGAGGTCGGTCAGCCACTCGGGAAGGTTCTTGAACTCGGCGAACTGCGAGCCCGAGAACTGCAGCGCCGCCGGCGCCAGGTCCTCGTAGGTGACCTCATCGGTGGTCTGGCCGTAGCGGGTCTGCCGGACGTTCACGTCGAACCTGCCGATCCGCCAGAACGCGTCGAGGATGATCTTGGAGCGCGGCGAGGCGGTGGTCAGGTAGCTGATGCCCTGCGCGGTCAGGAACGGGTTGCCGAACGCGTCGGTGCCGTTGTGGTGCAGCCGGGTACGGTTCAGGTCGATGCCGGCGGTCCAGGTCACGGTGCCGTAGCGTCGGAAATCGGTGAAGTAGTTGATGTTGATGTCCGCGCCCTGGGTGCGTGTGCTGGCGCCGTTGGCGAAGTAGTAGGCTGACACGTCGCTGAGCTCGATGCCCTGCGGCAGGCTGGCGCCGGTGTCGGCGATCGCGGTCTGGGCCGCCGCGCCGGTGACGCCGCCGGCACCGACGATGCGGTCGCGTATGTTGATCTGGTACACGTCGGCGGTGACGCTGAGGTTGCTCAGCGGCTGCAGCACGATGCCCACGCTGCCGTTGGTCGAGCGCTCCGCCTTGAGCGGCACCGCGCCGATCGACTGCGCGCCCCTGGAGGAGGTGGCGAGGATGCCGCTGGCGCCGGTCGGCGACACATTGAGCGAGGAATAGTTCTCCTCCGCCAGGGTCGGTGCGCGGAAGCCGTTGGAGATGGTGCCGCGCAGTGCCAGCCACTTGGTGAAGTCGTAGCGGCTGGAGATCTTGCCGTTCTCGGTGTCGCCGGCATCGGTGTAGTGCTCGTAGCGGCCGGCCAGGTCGATGTCCCAGTGCGTGAGCGGATGGACGTCGTAGTCGATGTAGCCGGCCCACACGTTGCGCGAGAACGAGCCGGCGTTGGCCGGCAGCAGGCCTGCGAAGCCCTGGGTGCCGCCCAGGAGGTAGGAGGCGGGCGCGCCGGCGCCGAGCCGGTACACTTCCGAGCGCTCCTCGGCGCCGAAGGCGAAGTTCATCGGCATGCCGAGCGCGTGGAACGGCCGGGTGAAGTCGAGGTTGTTGGTCCACTGCGCGTTCTGCTGGCTTTGCGCCAGCACCGTGGTCGGCGTGAAGCCGATCGGGTAGCCGTATTGCGGGTCGCCCTGGAGGTAAAGGTTCGGGTTGGCGGTGTGCTTGTTGCCGATGTTGGTGATGTCGGCGCCGTAGGTGGTGCTCAGGTCGGCGTGGAAGCCGAACACGTCGGGTGCCTTGATGCCGATGATGGCGGAGTAGTCGTTCTCCTCGTCGGTTTCCAGCGGCGAGAAGCCGTCGGGATACACCTCGGGCAGCTTGGTCGGCGTGCGGTAGTTCTCGTATGCCTCACTGTGCCGGTGGCCGTAGGTGATCAGCCCGTAGCCCTCGATGCCGCCGAACGCGTCCTGCACCAGCGTCTTGCCGAACTCGATGCTGAGCGTCTCGCGCGTTTCCTCCGGCAGGCCCAGGATCTTGTTCGAGTTGCCGGGCTCGGTGAAGCCGCCGGGCGTGCCGAACGCCGCGCTGCGGTCGTCGACCGTCTGCACCGTGAAGTGGTCGGTGTGGAAGATCTGGCCGCCGAGATGGACGTAGCCGTCGTTGCCGAACGAGAAGCCGCCGTCGCTGTCGAGCTGGTACTGCCAGCCGTCGCCGTTGTAGGCGTCGGCGCCGGTCAGGGCGGATGCGGAGCCGCCATGGTCGGTCTTCTTCATGATGATGTTGACCACGCCGGCGATTGCGTCGGAGCCGTACTGCGCTGCGGCGCCGTCGCGCAGGACCTCGATGTGGTCGATCGCGGCGGCCGGGATCATGTTGAGGTCGACCGGGGTGGCGCCCTGTTCCGGCCCGGCATCGGCGGTGATGTTGGCGGTCTGGTGCCGGCGCTTGCCGTCGATCAGCACCAGCACCTCGTTCGGATCCAGGCCGCGCAGCCGTATCGCCGCGACCAGTGCCTGGGTGTCGGCGCCGTAGGCCTGTTCGCTGATCGACGGGTCGGTGCGCGACAGCTGGTCGCTCAGGTTGAACTGGCCGGAGCGCGTCAGCGTGACGTTGGAGATCACGTCGATCGGGCTGGTGCTGTCGCGCGCCTTCTTGCCCAGGTTGCGCGTGCCGGTGACGATCACGCTTTCCCCACCGTTGGCCGCCGCTGCGGACAACGCGGCACCGCTCTGGGTGTCGGACAGCCCGGTCGGCGCCTTGGAGGTCGGTACCGCGTTCGGATCGGTCGCCGGGTGACCGACGCCGGTGGCGGACGCGCCGCCGACCCCGGCCTGAGCCAGCTGGGTCGTCCTGGCCTTTCGTGCCTTGCGGGCGTGATGGTGGGTGACGGGAGGCGGCGCGGCGGCACCGGAGGGAGCGTCCGGCGCAGCACCGTCCGCGACCTGGGCCAGCGCCGGCAGGGTGCCGGCCGCCACGGCGAGCGGGCATGCCGTGAGCATCAACAGGGTCCGAAACGCGCCCGCACCGATCACTCGCATTCCAGATCTCCATCCCGGCCCGGGATACCGGGCACCGTGTCGTCGGCGCCGGATCGAGCTGTCTCCGATCCATTGCCGAGGCGGCATGATTCGGCCGATTTTGGGACGGAACGCAAGGGCGGAGATGCCTGATTAACACGCACAAGTTACCTTGCGACAAATAAGCATCACCCATAACGCTCAGAAAACAAGCAGATGCCTGCAAAGTAGGCCCGCTTGACCCTATTGGAGCGGGAGGAATAGCCTCCGTCCTCGACATAACGTCGTCCGCATACGGGAGCAGAGCGTTTGAACCGACCGAACCGGATGCCATCGACGCGCCGGCAGTTGCTGATGCGCATCGGCGTGGCGGCGGGCAGTGCCGCGATGTACCAGGCGATGACGCGTCTCGGCCATGCCGCCGGCACCGACTTCGCCGGCTCGCCCGCCTTGTCCGGCGCCAGGCCCGGCACCACGGTGCTGGTGCTGGGTGCCGGGCTCGCCGGCATGCTGGCGGCCTACGAGCTGCGCCGTGCCGGCTACAGCGTGCGCGTGCTGGAGTATCAGAACCGGTCCGGCGGGCGCAATTTCAGCCTGCGCGGCGGCGACACCCTGACCGAGCTCGGCGGCGCCACCCAGCACGTGAAGTTCTCGAGCGGCAACTACATCAACCCGGGTCCGTGGCGGATCCCGTACCATCACCAGGGCCTGCTGCACTACTGCAAGCTGTTCGGCGTGCAGCTGGAGCCGTTCATCGAGGTCAACCACAACGCGCTGCTGCACAGCTCCACCACGTTCGGCGGCCAGCCGCAGCGCTACCGCGAGGTGCAGGCGGACTTCACCGGCTATACCGCCGAGCTGCTGGCCAAGTCGATCAACCAGAACCGCCTGGACCAGCCGATCAGCGACGACGAGAAGCACGACCTGCTGGCGGCGATGCAGGGCTGGGGCCTGCTGGGCAAGGACTACAGCTACCGCAGCGGCGGTCTCGCCTCGCTGCATCGCGGCTTCGCCAAGGAGCAGGGCGGCGGCCCGGACGGGGCGCCGGTGCCGGCGGCGCTGTTCGGTCGGTCTGAGCTGATGAAGTCGGGGCTGTGGGAGTGGCTGTCGTTCAACATGAGCTACGACTTCCAGACCACCATGTTCCAGCCGGTCGGCGGCATGGACATGATCGGCAAGGGCTTCGCCAGGCAGGTGGGCGACCTCATCACCCACAACATCAAGGTGACCAGGATCGCGCAGGGCGGCGACGGCGTCACCGTCACCTACGAGGACAACAACCATGGCGGCGCGGTGACGCAAGCCAAGGCGGACTGGTGCGTGTGCACGATCCCGCTTTCGGTGCTGAGCCAGATCGACGTGCAGGCGGGCGGGCCGATGAAGGCGGCGATCCAGGCGGTGCCATACGCATCGTCGGTGAAGATCGGCCTGGAATTCAAGCGCCGGTTCTGGGAGCAGGACGAGCAGATCTACGGCGGCATCTCGTTCACCGACCAGCCGATCAGCCAGATCTCCTATCCCAGCACCAACTACTTCGCCGACACGCCGGCGGTGCTGCTGGGCGGCTACATGTTCGGCACCGCGGCCTATGCGTTCGCCGGCATGACGCCGGAGCAGCGCGTCGAGGAGGCGCTCAGGCAGGGCAGCGTGCTGCACCGGCAGTACCGGCAGGAGTTCAGCAACGGCGTCGGCGTGGCCTGGAGCCGTATGCCGTGGACGCTCGGCTGCTGCGCCACCTGGAGCGAGGAGGCACGCAAGGCGCACTACGCGGCGCTGACGGCGATCGACGGGCGCCTGGTGCTGGCAGGCGAGCACGCCTCCTATGTCGGCTGCTGGCAGGAAGGAGCGATCCTGTCCTCGGTCAGCGCCATTACCCGGCTGCACCAGCGCGCGGTGGGAGCAGCCTGATGCGCTGTATCCAGCGCCTGCCGATCCTGCTGTTGTGCGGGATTGGCCTGCTTCCAGGCCGCGCTCTGGCCGACGCGGCTGCCAACATCACCGGCCAGGCCATCACCGGCACCGACGGCCAGGTGATCTACACCGAGCTCTGCCAGGGCTGCCACATGGCCAACGCCCGTGGCGGCGTCGGGGCCGCACGGATCCCGGCGCTCGCCGGCAACGCCAAGCTCAAGAACGGCGGCTACCCGGTCTACGTGGTGCTGAACGGCTATGGCGCGATGCCGTGGCTCAGCACCGAGCTGAACGACGCGCAGGTCGCGGCGGTGGTGAACTACGTGCGCAGCCATTTCGGCAACAGCTACACCGACGCGGTGAAGCCGGAGGACGTCGCGGCGGTGCGCGGTCCCGAACCCTCGATCGAGAGATGAGCGCGATGACCAGGATCCTTCCCCGCATCGGGCTGTCTGCAGTGCTTCTGGTCGCCCCGGGCCTCGCGGCCCAGGCCCAGGTGGCGCCAGGCCCCATCGTGCGCCATGCGACGGGCAAGTTCCCGATCGCCGCCGCCATCGAGGTGCCGCCCGGCTACACCACGGTCTACCTGTCTGGCATGGGTGCGGATCCGCTCGACAAGTCGCTGGGCCCGACCCAGACCACGCTCGCCGCCTATGGCGACACCGCCACCCAGGTGAAGAGCGCGCTGACCAAAATCCAGGCGGCACTCGCGGGCCTGCACCTGAC
The DNA here is from genome assembly GCA_964249735.1 of uncultured Acetobacteraceae bacterium. Classification (GTDB taxonomy): domain Bacteria; phylum Pseudomonadota; class Alphaproteobacteria; order Acetobacterales; family Acetobacteraceae; genus Lichenicola. The sequence continues at coordinate 32,070 of CAXUDP010000016.1, forward strand.
CATGGCGGACGTGGTGCAGATGCACGTCTACCTGGCGGCCGACCCGAAGCTGGGCAAGATCGACTTCGCCGGCATGATGAAGTCCTACACGCAGTTCTTCGGCACCGCCGCTCAGCCCAACCTGCCGACCCGCTCGGCGTTCCAGGTGGCAGGGCTGGCCAATCCGGGCTGGCTGGTCGAGATCGAGGTGACGGCGGTGCGCAGGTAGGCGGACCCGTCCTGCCCGGATCCGGTCAGGCGGCCACCGGGTCCAGCGCCGCCACGTCGAGGAGGCGCTGGAACACCTCGACCTCCTGGGCGCCGGACACCGCCAGCTTGCCGCCGAACACGAAGCACGGCACGCCGCCGATGCCGCGCCGGTGGGCGCGCAGGTTCTCCGACTGCACCAGCTCGCCGCCGTCCCGGCCGCGCAGCAGCCGACGCGCCGCCGACGCGTCCAGCCCGACCGCGGCGGCAAGCGCAGCCAGCACCTCCGGGTCGCCCAGGTCGGCGCCGTCGGTGAAATGCGCCGCGAACAGTGCTCCCACCATCGCGGTGGCGAGGCCGAACCGCGCTGCCCACGCCGCCAGCCGATGCGCGTCGATGCTGGACGGAACCGTGCGGATGCGGTCGAAGCGGAACAGGATGCCGCTCTGCAGGCCGAGTTCGCTCACCGTGGTGTAGAGGCGGCGCGCGCGGTCCTCGCCGCCGTACTTGCGGATCGCGTAGTCCTGCCGCGACAGCCCCTCGCGCGGGATGTCCGGGTTGAGCAGGAACGGCCGCCAGACCAGCTCGAACATCGTGTCGGAGCGCAGCGCCAGCGCGCCGAGCAGGCGCTGGACGCCGAGATAGCACCATGGGCATACGAGGTCGTACACCACCTCGATGGTCTGGCGGCTGCTGATCGGGGTCAATGCGTTCACGACGGGGAGTTTACGACAAACCTCCCGCATTTCGAGGGAAAACCGGCCAACGGTCGAGAAGGCGGAGGGAGGACGGCGTGATGGGTGGGATGGAAGGAGCGGCGGAAGCGCGGTTCGCGGGCTTTGTCGCGACCCTGGGCCGCGGTCCGGGACGCTCGCGGGCGCTCACCCGCGTCGAGGCGCGCGAGGCGTTCGGCCTGGTGCTGGCGGATGCGGTGCATCCGGCGCAGCTCGGCGCCTTCATGATGCTGCTGCGCTATCGCGGCGAGGATCCGGAGGAGATCACCGGGCTGGTCGAGGCGGCGCGCGACGCCCTGCCGCACGCGGCCTCGGGGGGGTCAGCCGCGATCGGCCCGGTGGCGCTGGACTGGCCCAGCTACGGCGCCGGCCGCACGCGCGGCGCGCCCTGGTTCCTGCTGTCGGCCCTAGCGCTGTCGCAGACCGGCACCCGGGTGCTGATGCACGGCACCAACGAGTTCGGGGGCGGCATATCGGTCGCGGACGGGCTGACGGCGATCGGCAGCACCCCGTCCGCTACGGCTTCCGAGGTCGGCCAGGCGCTCGACCGGACCGGGTTCGCGTACTGGCCGGCCGCCTGCCTGTCGCCGGCGCTGGACCGGCTGCTGGGGATGCGCCGGCTGTTCGGGCTGCGCTCGCCGGTCAACACGGTGGCGCGTCTGGTCGATCCCGGTTCGGCCGGGGTGTCGGTCGACGGCGTGTTCCATCCGCCCTACATCGCGCTGCACCTGGGCGTGGCCGAACGCCTCGATCGCCGCTCGGTGGTGGTGATCAAGGGCGGCGGCGGCGAGGCGGAACGTCCCGCCGCCAAGCCGACCGCGGCGCATCTGTGGCGGCGCGACCGCGGCCGCTCCGAGCTGCTGCTGCCGGCGCTGGCGCCTGCGGTCGAGCGCAGTGCCGTTCCGGACAGCCCGGCCTCGTTCGCGAGGGTCTGGCACAACGAAGGGCCGGTGTCGCCGTTGGTGCTGCAGACGGTGGTCGGCACGGTCGCGCTGGCGCTGCTGGCGCTCGACGACGGGCTGGACGCGGGAACGGCGGACCGGCGCGCGCAGGAGATCTGGCAGGCGAGGCGGCCGGATCGGGTCGGGGCCGTCCCGTCCGATCCGGAACTGCAACGGGTCCGGAACGACGCCGCGTCTCGGGCGTAATAGCGGCACCATCTCCAAGGAGGACCGTCCGATGACCATCCGTCTCGTCCCTGTTGCCGCCGTTGCCATGCTCGCACTCGGCCTTGGCCTGTCCGGCCCAGCGATGGCGAAGGGCTGCATCAAGGGTGCCGTGGTCGGCGGCGTGGCCGGGCACATGGCTGGCCATCACGGTGGCATGGGTGCCGCAGCCGGCTGCGCCGTCGGTCACCACGAGGCGTCGAAGAAGGCGGCGGCCAACCCGCCGGGCTGAGTGCGCTCGGCCGAGGGCGGCGGTATCCCGTTACGCGCTCGGGACCGCCGCTGCGGCATCTGCTCGGCCGTACGTCCCGCTCCCGCGAGATACGGGAGCAGAGTTCGACCGAAGGGTTTTCACACTCGGCGGTCCGGCCCGCCTCGGTCTCCTGGCTGCCGGCCGCGCTGTGACGCACCTACCCGGAGCCAGGCGATGTATGGGTTGATCAGCCAGTTCATGACCAGTCCCGATCAGCGGGACGAGTTGATCCGGGTCCTGGCTGCTGGCACCAAGGGAATGCCGGGCTGCCTGAGTTACGTCATCGCCGAGGATGCCGTACGGGCCGACACGGTCTGGGTCACGGAGGTATGGATCGACAGCGACAGCCACGCTGTCTCGCTCCGGCTTCCCGCGGTCCAAGCGGCTGTGACGAAGGGCCGGCCGATGATAACCGGGATGGGCATGCGGACCGTGACGCACCCGGTTACCTGCATCTGAGCGC
>CAXUDP010000016.1:34971-40935 GCA_964249735.1 uncultured Acetobacteraceae bacterium
GTCAGGACGAGAGCGACTAGCTCGCGGTCGGTCGAGGACGATGGTCCCGCCGATGCTGTTTAAGAAGGGATGCGACGCGGGTCGGACACGTTGCGCAGCAGCGTTCCGGCGCCGACGCAGACGCCCTGGTTCCGGCTCACCGGATCGAGCCGACAGCTCAGGCGCCCCGGTTGCCTCGACCGGTCGGGGATACGTCGCGGCCGAAGCTCTGGCTCATGTCGCCCATGCTCTGCGTCATCCCGCCCATGCTCTGGGTCATGCCGGATGCGGGTTCGGCCTCCTGCCTGACGGGCTGCAGCGACCAGAACGCGTCGGCAACATCGTTCTGAATGCGCCGCAGCTCGACCTGCACCCAGTCCAGGAACTCGTGCAGGCCGCGCAGGATGATCTGCTCGATCGTCTGGTCCGACAGCGCCGCGCGTAGCTCCTCCAGCCGCTCCAGCGCGATGCCGCCCTGCCGAAGGCCGTAATCGGTGCGCAGCTGCGACAGGCTGCCGTAGACCTGGCGCAGGGTCAGCACCAGCGAGCGGGGGAACGCGTTGTTGAGCAGCAGGAATCCCGCCACCGCCGGCGCGGTCAGCGCGCGCGGCATTACCCGGCGGTAGGCATGATAGGCCGCTGCCGAGCGCAGCACCGCGCTCCACTGGCTGATGTCGACAGGGCTGCCGATCCCGACCTCGGGTGGCAGCAGGGTATGGTACTTGATGTCGACCAGCCGCGTGGTCTGGTCGCCGCGTTCCAGGTACTTGCCGATCATGTAGAAGTACCAGCCCTGGTCGCGATAGAACGTGCCCTCGATGATGCCGTTATGGGTCTGGCATTCCTGCTTCAGCCGGGCGCACAGGCCGGACAGCTGCGAGGAGCGGATGTCGTGGCTGCCGAGCTGCCTGACCCAGCCGTGGAACACGTTGATGTGCGTCCACATTTCGGTCGAGATCAGCGGGCGCAGGGTGCGGGCGTTCTCGCGCGACGCGTTGATCAGGCTCGCGATCGAGTTCGGGTTCTCCCGGTCCAGCACGTAGAACTCCGCCACGCCCTGCATGTCGGCCTCCTGCCGCGCGGCATGGTAGCGCTCCTCGTCTGCGTTGATCTGGATCACCGAGCGCCAGCCGTTCTCCATCTGGCTGGTGCGGGTGAAGGTTTCAGTGACGTCGATGATCCGGGCTAGGTTCTCGATGCGCTCCATGTAGCGCGCCAGCCAGACGATGTTCTCGGCGTAACGCGACAGCAGCGCCTGTGCCTGCAGCGCACCGGGCGCGGTTCCGTTCACTCCGCCCGTCCCGTCACGACAGCACCCACGTGTCCTTCGAGCCGCCGCCCTGCGAGGAGTTCACCACCAGCGAGCCCTTCTTCAGCGCCACCCGCGACAGCCCGCCAGGCAGCACCCAGGTGCTGGCGCCTGTCACTGCGAACGGGCGCAGGTCGACGTGACGCGCCTCGACGCCGTTCTCGCACAGGGTGGGGGCGGTGGACAGGTTGATCACCGGCTGGCTGATGTAGTTGGCCGGATCCGCCTTGAGCTTGGTGCGGAACTCGTCCAGCTCCGCCCTGGTCGCGTGCGGACCGATGATCAGGCCATAGCCGCCTGACTCGCCGACCGGCTTCACCACCAGGCGCTCGAGGTTGTCGAGCGTGTACTGCAGGTCTTCCGGCTCGCGGCAGATCCGGGTCTCGACGTTGTCGAGCACCGGCTCCTCGCCGAGGTAGTAGCGGATGATCCGCGGCATGTAGGCGTAGATCGCCTTGTCGTCGGCGACCCCGGTGCCGACTGCGTTGGCGATCGCGACGTTGCCGCGTCGCCAGGCGTCCAGCAGCCCGCGCACCCCGAGCTGGCTGTCGGGACGGAACACGTCGGGATCGAGGAAGTCGTCGTTCAGGCGGCGGTAGATCGAGTGCACCGGACGCAGGCCGGCGATGGTGCGCATGAACACGTGCGCGTTCTCGACCACCAGGTCGCGGCCCTCGACCAGCGGCACGCCCATCTCGCGCGCCAGGAACACGTGCTCGAAATACGCCGCGTTGTAGATGCCAGGGGACAGCAGCACGACCTGCGGATCGGCAACGCCGGCCGGTGCCACGGCCGCCAGCGCCTGCTGCAGGCGCACGCCGTACTCCTCCACCGGGCGGATGCCGATGCCGGCCACCAGGTCCGGCAGCACGCGCAGCATCATGTGCCGGTTCTCGATCACGTAGGAGACGCCTGACGGAGTGCGGGCGTTGTCCTCCAGCACCAGGAACCGGCCGGCATCGTCGCGCACGATGTCGGTGCCGTTGACGTGGACATACACGCCGAGCGGCACGTCGATCCCCATCATCTCGGGCCGGAAGTTGGCGTTGCCCAGCACCAGCTCGCGCGGCACGATCCCGTCCTTGAGGATCGCCTGCTCGTGGTAGATGTCCCACAGGAACCGGTTGATGGCGGTGACGCGCTGCACAACGCCGCGCTCGATCGTGTCCCACTCGGCGGCGGTGAGGATGCGCGGGATCAGGTCGAACGGCAGGATCCGGTCGATGGCGTCGCGCTCGGAATATACCGTGAAGGTGATGCCGAGGTTGTAGAGCTCGGCTTCCGCCGCGGTCGCGCGTCGCCGCAGCTCAGCGACGTCGAGGCCGCGCAACCGGTCGCGGATCAGCCGCACCGTCGGCTCCTCCGGATCCGACGCCTTCATGATCTCGCAGAAGAAGCGCGGCATGCCGTAGCCGGCGAACAGGCCGCCGGTCGCCGCCTCCGCTGCCAAGGTTCCTGCATCCGGAGCGCTCATCGCGTTCCGGACCCGTCAACCGTGCGGCGCGGGGCCATCCGGTCCAGGCGTGAGGGAGTCATTCCATCCACCTGATGCTGTCGTCGATGCCGATCAGGGAAGCAAGAAACCCGCCATCTGGCTAGACGTGATCCGGGGGTTGCCGATGACGGACTTGCGGCGGTTGTCCGTGTTCAGTAGACGCCGCGGTTGTAGAAATACGGTCGATAGAAGAACGGCCTGTAGAAGGGCCGGTAGAAGAAGAACGGACGGTAGAACGGATGGACGGCGTGGACCGGCACCACCAGCCGGTATACCAGCGGCGGCGGATAGACGTAGACCGGGACGAACGGCACCACGGGTGCTGCCGCGAGCAGGACCGGGGCAGCGCGGCGAGCCAGCCGGCGACGGTGAACGGGACAAATCGGACGGGCGTATCTCCGGCTCTGCTCACTTACCGTCGGGACGTTCAGCGGGCCCTGTAACGGTCCTGCGGTGATCTGCGATCGCGCCGCCGCGGCGCCCGAAGCCGCCACTGGTGGGATCCCGGGCCACTCGATCGTCCTGGGCGGCGCGGCAACTGGCTCCGTTGCCGGGGCACCCTCCGCCCGGATGGTGGCGGCCAGAACACCGGCCGCGACCAGCACGGTCATCCAGCCGATCCGGAACGTGCGCATCCTCACCGGCATCGAGGTGCTCCTTTACCAGCGGCCACAGCACCAGGCTCCCTGGTGTGCCCATTCCCGACGTAATATTCCATGACGCAGCGCCTCAAGGCTGATTCTGCCCGATGAAGGTTGCGTGATCCAGCTGCGTGCCCTGGCGTGGCGGGAGTCGTCACCGGGCGGCAGGTGTTTTGACCAGGGCGCCAATGGCCAGGCTGCGGACGACTTGCTTCAACGCCCCGTTCCGGGGCTAGGATGTGGCAGCGGGACAGGTGGCCGAGTGGTTTAAGGCAGCGGTCTTGAAAACCGACCGCTTCCTTTTGTAGCGCTTAGGATCAGCGGTTTTCTGCGGCTTGCGGCGGGATCAGCTCAACGCGAAACGCGCGAACGAACAGGGAAACTGCGCACCGCGTCGGCACAAGAGTCGGCACAGCAGAAAGGGGGCGGCCCCTTATGCGGAAGCCGCCCCGGTCGCCCGAAGGCCCTGACCCTACCGGCCAGGCCGGCCGCTCTGGATCAGCCCGCGGCCGGCGCGGTCGAGGTGTTGACGGTGGCGGTCGGCACCGCGGCCAGGTGCGGCAGCAGCGCCGATACGAAGGCGTACACGCCCTGGCCGAGCTCGGACGCGTACTGCTCGACGGTGGCTTCCAGGCCGGCGAAGATGCCGCCCAGCTCCGGATTGTGCGCGACGAAGGTCTGGGTGTCGCTGCTGATCGCGGCCTGCACCTTCTCGACGCTGGGGGTCTGCTCGGCGACCACGGTGGCCAGGCCGATGGCGGCGTCGGCGGCGCTGTTGATGGCGATGGTCATGGATTGTGCTCCTGGGTTGCCGGGACCGCCGGCACGGGTGCCGTCGCGCACGGCGGCGCGTCGGATGGCTTCTGAGGCGTCGCGATCAGCCAGACGGCCTTGCTCATCAGGCCGGCGATCGCGTCGTCCATCAGCGGGATCTGCGGGAAGGCGTGGTGCGCGACCTCGAACACCACGGCGAGGATGATCAGCCCGACCCCGAAGCTGGTGGTGGAGGTCAAGGCGGGCAGGAGCGTGGTCTTCATGCGTCCGGCCTCTTCCAGCTGCGGATCACGCTTGCCAGGTAGCAGCCGTCATAGGCGGACGCGGCCTGGTTCGACGCCTCGAACAGCTGCTGCGCCGCCACTCGTGCCTCGACCGGCGTCAGCTCGACGCACAGCACACCATGGCGCATGAACACCCTGTCCGGCGCGGCGGTGACCACCAGACTGCTCATGCGGTCACCCGTACCGCCGGCGTCAGCATCCCCAACGCCACCGACCGCCGGCTTGCCACCCGGGCCAGCCAACCCTTGCCGAACATCGGGAAGGTCGTCAGGCCGCGGTAGAACATCGTCTGCCCGGTCGCCATGGCGGCGATGACACAAGCCGAGTTCGCGGCAACGGCAGCAGCCACCGTCACGGGGCCGATCGCACCGTCCGCCTCGACGCCGAGCGCCTCCTGCAGGATCACCGCTGCCGTTCCACAGCCGGCGTTCACCGCCATGTCGCCGGTCATCAGGTCGATGCCGGGGGGCAGCTGGTCGGCCCGAACCGGCAGGTAATAGCTGGTGCTGTAGATCGTCTCGGCCTGCGCCCGGGTCAGGGACTTGAGCTGCGCCACCCCCAGCTTGGCGTTGCGCCGGACGGAGCGGAACGTCGCCAGCGTGATCCCGAAGATAGTGGCGCCGCCCGGGTCGCGCGGGTCGTCCACGAAGCCCCCCTCGTAGGATAGCGTGTGCGCCAAGCAGCTGGAGAGGTTCTCGCTCACCCCGGCACCACGATCGCCACCGTGTGCGTCCCCGCCGTCGCCAGCGCCGCGAAGTCGCCCGGGCATCCGGCGCACAGCGCACCCTCGTAGGTCACGCCCAGCACGTAGAGGTTCCGGTCCTTCCCGATCCCGCCGCCCCACGCGTCTTCGACAAACTCGACGCCGACGGTGTGCGCGCCGGCCGTCAGCACGCCCGGCACCCGCACGGCCTGCGGTGCTCCGGTGCGCGTCGCGGTCACCGATATGCCCGACAACACCGCCACGCCGTCCACGAGGATCGTCGCGACCGGTGCGCCCTGGTAGCTGTCGCCGGCCAGGTAGACGCACAGCGGCGTGCCGGCGTTCTCCAGGTCGAGCAGGTTCGTGGTAGGCGCCGATGCGCTGCCGAGGAAGTTCCCGTTCTTGGCAAGCCACGTGTCCATCGTCCAGGCCGCGAAACCCCAGACGACGTCGGTCGAGGCCATGAACAGGTTGACCGCGTTGCTGAAGTCGGCAGCGCTCACGGCGTCGTCCGGCGATCCGAACTCGCCCATGAACAGGCCGGCCAAACCCGCCGCCTTGCCGCCCGTGCGGAACCAGGCGATCGCGCCGGAGAACCGGTCGTGCATCGTGGTGGGCCCGGCCGACACGTCGCCCAGGCCCTCGCCTGTCTTGTCCCCGTAGTTGTGCAGCTCCAGCACGGTCCGGTTGAGCGGATCGACCACCACGGCGGCATAAGGGTTGGTCAGGCTGATGTTCGTCGCCTGCGACGAGCCGTGCTCCGGGACCGTGAACCAGCC
>CAXUDP010000016.1:41035-57658 GCA_964249735.1 uncultured Acetobacteraceae bacterium
GGCTTCGGGACGTTGTAGTTTGTGCCTGCGACGTTGCCGCTGCCGTCGCCCAGGCCGTTGATGTTGGCGCCGATGAAAGTCATGCTTTCCCCTCGCGGATCGCGTCTGCCAGCTTGTCGATCTTGCCGTTCTGTTCGCGGAAGCCCTCGCGCACGAGGTTCTTAAGCTCGGTCATCTGCTGATCGTGACCGTCTTGCCGCTGCTGCAAGCCGCCCACTTTGACCATGATGTCGCGAATGTCGGTGGTGGTGCCGTTGAGTTGGCGTGCAATCGCATCGCCGAGCAGCACGCGGTTCGCTCTTTCGTGCTCGATCTTCGTTTCGATCTCACGCCGCGGCATGAACTCCGCTGCATCCCGCTCCAGCTTGCTGACCCGTTCGGTGAGGCCGACCTTCAGCTCGGTCATCTGCTCGCGCATCTCATCGATGCGGGTATGCAAGACTGCCTTCAGTTCATCGGCGACGGCGTGCGTGTCCTGGGTGTTCTGGCGGCGGGCCGTGCGCAGCATGCCGATCAGCGTCAGCCCAACCAGCACGATGGTTGCCAAGTTCGCGAGCGCACCGGTCGTGAAGCTGGGCTCGATGTTCACCGGAGCAGCCCGCCGTTGGCCGTGACACCGGTCGCCGACGAGGTCAGCACCTTCAGCGTCAGCCCAAGCCCAAGGCCGCCTGTCACGTTGGCCGTGCCGCTGTAGACGCCGCCCATGCCGCTCGCGAAGGCGATGGTGGTGGCGTAGCTGCTGGCCTGAAACACGCCGATCGTGCAGCCAAGAGGCAATGCGCCGCTGGCCGGAACCGTCAGAGTGATCGCCGCCGCCGCTTGGTCAACCAGCGTCTCACCGCACTGGCTTGCGGTCAGGGTGGCTGAGGCCGTGACCGAGACCGGTAGACCGGACTGCAAGGCGGTGCCGGCTTTACTCTCAGCCGTGGCGAGGCCGGTATCGCTAGCTGGAAGCGCTCCCACGATGCGGCTGTCGTTGCCGGCGGCCACGCTGCTTGCAGTCGTGCCCACCGGCAGGTTGGCGACCGGCACGGTGGGCAGGCTGGCGACCGGCAGGAGCTTGTTGCTGTCGAGTGCCGCCACGCCACCCGCAGCGCCGACTTGGCTGGACTGCACGGCACCCGCGATGCGGGAGTCGCCATAGGCCGCGACACCGCCCGAGCCGACCGGAATCTTCGCGATCGGCACGACCGGCAGGTTCACGGTCGGCAGAAGGGAGTTGGCGTCCAGACCGGCGATGCCGTTGGCGACGCCTACCAGCGCCTGGATCTGCGCCGCAGTGACCGTCCCGCCGCCGATCCCTGGGTTCGCGCCGGCCCCGTTGTCGAACAGCCCATGCGTGCCGGGCGTCTGTGCAAGTGCAGGGAGCGCCGTCGTGCCGAGAAGAACCGCCAGCAACCAGGCGCGCATCCGCACCGCACTCCATGAGGAGCGGATGGTCTACCGGGGCGGCGTAATCTCGGCGTAAGGGGTCAGTCGCGGTAGTCGTCGACCTGGTCGAACGCGGCCGTCTTGTATCCCCGGTCCAGGCATCCGGCGGCGCCGGCGAACAGTCCAAGGTACGCGACGGCGACCACGGCATAGTGCCAGCGCGTCTCGCGCACCATGCGCCGCTCCACCACCGCGGCGATGAACCCGATGACGAGGAACGCTGCCCAAATCACCGGCCACGCTCCGCATTGACCACAGCCTGCGGCGACAGCCAGAAGCGCTGGTCCTGCTGGGTCTGGACGCGCTTCTCCATCCGCCGGAGGTAGCCCGGGTTCATCATCTCCTGGAGGCGGTAGAACACGAGGTAGTCCATGGCCGCCCGGGTATAGAACAGGTTCAGGAACGGCGTGTTGTTCTTCGCGAACTGGAACGCGTCCGACCCCTTCATGCTGCCGTCGCGCAGGCCCTGAAGCAGCTTCACCAGATCCTCACCGGTGCCGAAGGTCGGACCCAACGCCGACGCCAGCGGGCCGTCGCCAAACCGGTTGGCCTCGCCGAACAGGAAGTCGCCATAGAGCCCGAGCCCGCCGCCCTGCGCCATGGCGGCCATGACCACCTTCGCGTAGCCCCCGGGCGTCTGCGGGTCGCGCGGGTCAAGCCCCTTGGTCAGGCCCTTCAGCGTCATCGCCACGTAGCCCAGCGCCGTGGTGCCGACGATCAGGTGAGCGACGCCAGCGATGTCCACGCCGTCCCGGCTTACCTCGCGCATGATCGACCGGGAGAAGTGGGTCAGAGGGAAGGTCTTGAACTGCATGAAGGCACGCATGGCCTGGCCCAGCGCCGGGTGCACGCCGTCCAGCTTCTGGTAGGAGCCCTGGACCATCGCCCGGGTCGAGGCCGTTGGTTCGCTGGTTCCCTCCCGCGTCTGGTCGATCACGTAGGTCGACAGCTTGGAGCGCAGCTCGGTCCGCACGTCGTCGGCCGTCTGGCCCGGCTTCATCAGCGGCGCCACCGCCTCGTCCGGCAGGTGTTGCAGCTCCGCCGGCAGGACGTGCACGTTGCCGTCCGCTGCCTTGCCGGCGCTCTGCCGGACCGCATCCCACTCCCCGCTTTCGATGCCGTAGCGGCGGAGGGATTTCTGCATCATCGGGTGCAGATCCCCGAACTCCTCCCCTGCGTGCCGTCCAAGGTTGTGGGTCAGCATGAGGCCCAGCCCCTCCTTCATGCTGTCGATCCAGTAGGTGAGGCCATTCATCCGGTTAAACAGCTCTACCGTCCGGCTCATCTTGCCCAGCGGCCCGTGCTCGCCGCGGAGCCGGTTCGCGATCCCGCCCAGCATCCCCTCGATCCCGACGCCCAGCGTCTGCGTCACCTCACGCGTGCCGGCGCCGGTCGGCAGCACGGCGCGGATCTGGTGCGCGTAGCTCTCCAGCAGGCCGATGCCGTTGTGCCGCGCCACGCCCGAGGTGATCGCGATGTCCGGCAGCGACGAGATGACCACGCCGCCCAGCTTCGCCAGCGACTGCACGCCGCGAACGTAGGAGCCGATCGTCTCCCAGGTCTTGTTCTGCGGCATCGCAGCCTTGTGGGTCACCGCGTCGAACAGGTTCCCGTTCTGCATGGCCCGGAGCTTGTCGACCATGGCGAAGTCGTCGCGGGCTTTGGCCTTGCTGATCAGGCTGTCCACCACGCTGTTGAACATGGCCTCGGGGTTCGTCCCCATGGTCCGCATGATCGCCGCATTACGCGCGCCGCGCTCCATGCCGTGCACCATGCTGTCCACCACCGCGCCGTGCCCGAATTGGTGGTTGTAGTCGAACCAGTCGTCTGCCGACTTGAACTGCAGCACACGTTCCTGGCTGACCTTCTTCGCGAGGTTGGCCGGGCCGCGGAAGCCGGACAACCAGTCGGCGCCGTTCGCGCTCTCGTGCACGCCGGTGGACAGCGCTTGCCACGTCGCCTTGAGGAAGCTCTCCCGCGCGGCCGGCGTGTCCTCCTCCAGGTGGTCGAACGTGCTGTCAGCCAGCTTCGGCAGGATGCTGTCCCGCCAGACGGCGTAGGCGGCGCCGTCGCCCTTGCCGCGGATCTTCCACATGTCGTGCGACTGGCGGGTGATGTAGTGGTCGGTCTTGCCGATCCAGGCGCCGGCGTCGTTCTGCATCGCCCGCACCGTTTCCTGGTGCTTGTGCAGGATCTCCGCCGTCTGCCGGGCCGCCACGTTCTTGGTCGCCGCCGGCTCGGTCGGATCCTCCAGCGCCCACAGTTCGCGCGACACGTCCCGGTCGAAGTCCATGTTCCGCTTGATCAGGACCTTGCGCAGCCCGGCCTTCTGCAGGTCGGCCACCAGCGGCCCCATGGTGTCCGCCACCAGCCCGTGCGCCATGGCATCGACCGACAGCGCGTCGTTGCGCCCTACCTTCTCCCGACCGGTCAGCAGGGCCCGGACGCTGTTCAGCTCGTCGCCATCCACCAGCCGCGCCTCGATGCCGGCCCGGCGTGCCAGGTTGATCGCTTGGCTCCGCTTCTCGATCAGCTTCGCGACCCGTGCCTCGTGCCCCAGCTGCGCGCCGGCTTCCTGCGCCGCAGCGCGCGGATCCATACCCTCGCGCACCAGACGGTTCATCCGCGTCTGGTGGGTGGTGAACAGCCGGTCGAGCTCGTCCTCAGACAGGTCGCGGCCGGCGGCCGCGGATGCCGTCTCAAAGCAGTGGCGGTAGCTGGCCTCGACCATCAGAGCCTCCCTGCCGAGCACATGCCGATCGCCTCGTAGGCCTTGGCGTCACCCTCCGTCAGGGCGTCGTTCTCATCCAAACCGGCGGCCTGGTTGCGCACGTTCTCGTCGCCGGACGCATCCAGTAGGCCGCGCACCTTGTCGTAGGCGGCCTGCGCCTCGCCGAGCTGGCCGGCCCGGTCCGTCGCTGCCACCGCGGGCGCCTGCTCCTGCACCGCCTCCGCCCCGCGGCGCGCGGCCGCAACTTCCGGGGTGTCCTCCACGGTGCTGCGCCGGAACGCGCTCAGGGCGTCGGTGGCAGGGTCGTAGCCGTAGCCGCCGGCTTCCATGGCGGACGCCCGGGTCGCCTGGTAGACGGCCTCCTCCGGGTGCATCCCCTGCATCGCCAGGGTGGTCGCATGGTCGCGTTCATCGTCCGACAGGGGCTGGTCGAGATGGCTCTCGACGTCCCGCACGTCCTCCTCGGCGCCATACCGGGCGATGCTCTCGGCTTCCTGATCGTGGAACGTCCGCTGTACCTGCTGGTAGGCCAGCGTGTCGCTGGGATTGGCGAACTGCTTCTGGCCTCGCAACTCGCTGTCGACCGCGTCCAGCAGCGTGTTGGTGTCTGAGCCCGCCGGCAGGTATCCGGCCTGTTCCGCCCGGCTCCGCGCCTCATCCAGCGGCAGGCCACCGTTCTTGCGCAGGAAGCCGACGCGGGACTTGCCGGCATCCATCGCCGCCAGGTCGCCGCCAGGATCCCGTACGCCGCCCTGCTTCGTCAGGAAGGTCAGCAGGCTGTCTCCAGCGGCAGGCTCAGGCGACAGGGTGTCGTTGAGACCGAGCCCCTCGTTCACGTTGTTCGGCCGGTCCTCCGCCAGCCCGGCGATTCCCTCCCGCAGCGCCGCGTCGCGCGCCTCCGGGCCGGCGGCTTCCATCCGGGCGGTGATCGGATTGGCGGCCTGGTCGGGCGTCAGGGGCGCATCAGCCGGCGCCGCCACACCCTCCGCGGCGGCCTCACCAAGTTCCGGTGCCGCTTCAGGGCCGCCTCGTCCCGGCTCGCCACCGTGCAGCCTGCCGCCCACTGCATGCAGCCCGCCGCCTAACAGACCACCGAAAGCCACATCCGACAGGGCCGTGCCCATCGACCAGTCCTCGTGCTCTGACCGGTCCAGCCCATAGTTCAGTGGCTCCAGCGCCGCCTGCCCGAGCGCCCCCTGCGTGGCACCGGCAACCGCCCGCGTCGCAAGCCCGCTCTCAATTCCGGCCCGGCCCAGCAGTGCTGCGGCCCGTGTCTCGCCCAGGCCCGGCACGAACGCCGCCGCGATGTTCAGTGGGTCGAAAAACTGCGGCAGCATCCGTGCGCCGAACCCGCCGACCGACGACACGATGCCGCCCTGGCCGCGGTCCAGGATGTCCTGCCGGGCCAGCTGCGCGTGCTTCTCGTCCGACAGCGAGGACGCGACGGCATCGAACGTCGGCTTGGCGAACGACAACTGGCCGGGGATGCCGTACTTGGCGTTCGCATCGTCGGCGCTGAGCGGCGCGGTGCCGGCGGCGTTCGCCTGGTCATAGCTGTCCGCGAGCCGGTAGAGGCGCGCGACCGGCGTCTCAGCAATGCCCTGCTGGAGCTGCGCTCCCAGCTGCTGGCCGGTGGTGGACGGGATCAGGCCTGTACCGGCGGCTTCCTCAGTGGTGCTGTCCACGGGATCGCCGGAGTAGAAGCCGACCATCAGAACTGCCCAGTGCGCCCGTAATGGGCGGCATCGCTCGGCACCGATCCGGCCTCATCAGGCGGCGGCGGATACTTGCCCGCGCGCACGTCATCGAACCGTACCGACACCGCTTTGCCATCCGCGCCCCGCACCGGCAGGACCGCACCGTTCCGCAAGGTGCTCATGAGGGTCAGACCGCTCTCGTCCGCGTTCGGCACCCAGCGGCCAGACTGTGCCGCCTGCAGCCCGATCGCCTGGCGCTGGTCCTGTGACAGGTTCTCGTTGCCCGGCATCGGCGCAAGGTCGGTCGGCTTGAGCTCGGCCTGCACCTGCCCCGTCGCCGCCTGCACCTGCGGCAGCATCCCCTTCGGCACCCGCATCGTGCCCGACATGTCGTACTTGCCGAGGATGCCGTCGGTCGCCATAGACAAGGCCGTGGCGCCATCTTTGCCTTGCGCGGCGTAGTAGTAGGCCAGCCGCTGCACGCTGGAGCGCACGGTGTTGTAGAGCTGCAGGCCGCCGCTGTTGAACATGGTGGTGCCGCGGAAGTCCTCCAGCTTGTCGTCCAGCCCGGTGGTCGGATCGTCGATCGCCTTCGCGGCGATGGAGCCGGCCGCCGTCTTCAGCTGCTCGGGCGTGCCGGCCTGGAGCGACCGCTGGAAGTCAGCCCGCGCCGTTACTTGGCTCGGCGCATCCATGACGGCCAGCGTCTGGTACTCGGGCGACAGCTTGCCGACCTTGACCAGCTCGCCGAACGCCTGCGGCCACGTGCTACCATACTGCTTGGCGGTCGCGTCTAGCACCTGCCCGATGTCGGCCTTGGCCGGGTCGGTCTGGCTCAGCTTCTGGACGATGTCCTGTACCTGCGCGTTGCCCAGGATCCGCGGGTTCTGCACACCCAGCTGCGTCTGCACCGCCAGCGATGCGCGCTGGTAGGCCTGGAACGTGGCCGGGTCGTTCGGGTCGATCGCCGCTTCTGCCGCCTGCACGGTCGGGTGCCCGGCTACGAAGGCAGCGGGATCAGCACCCAGCGCAGCATGCTTCTGGGCCAGCATCGCCTCGTAGCGCTGCGCCACCCTCTGCCGTAGCTCGGCATTGTCCGGTGTGTCCACGACCGGAGCAGCACCCGTGTCGCCCAGGTTGGCAGCGATGTCTCCGGTGGCCGGTGCGCCGTCCGCCGGCGCCATCGGCAGGCCGCCAGGCGCATAGCTCGCCGGCTGCACCACACCGCCGCCGGTCAGCACCTTGCCCCTCGCACGGATGCGATTGGCGATCAGGCTGTTCGGGTCCTCCAGCTGCTGCCGGGTGGCCTGCTCCTGGTCGGGCGAGGCCCACTGCACGCCCTTGAAGGCGATGCCGGCCTGCTGCTCGATGTGGAGCGTCTGCACCGTCTCGTCGGCCTTGTCCGGCGGCAGGAGCGACCGGATCTGCGCCTCGGGGATGGCGGTCGTGGTGTCGCCGTTCATGTATGAGGCCGACAGGTTCTTCACCTGCTCGCCGAGAGTGGACCGGGCTGTCGCCGTCTGCGCCAGCTGGAGGTGGTAGTTCCGCTCGACGCCGGAGATGACGCGATCCTGCACCTCGATCGGCAGTCCGGCCGTGCGCTGCTGCGCGAGTGCCACCTGCCCATCCAGGTCCGGCTCCTGGTAGGTCCCCAGCGCCGCCGGTGCGGTGCCACCGTTCTCGCTCGCCACGCGAGCCACGTAGTTCCGCGTCTCCGACACCGGGATCGCCTGCGCCCACTGGCTGTCGGTCACCTGGCCGTTCCGGGGGTCGCCGTGATCCTTCAGCCACTGGTCCACGTTGCTAGGCCCGGCGTTGTAGGCCGCCACCCCCAGCGTCCGGTTTCCGCCGTAACGGTCCACCATCTGGTGCAGGTATTCCTTGCCCAGGGCTTCGTTGTAGGCCGGATCGTTCCTCAGCCGCTGTTCGTCGTAGGGGAGGCCGACCGCAGCCGCCACGCCCTGTGCTGTGCTGGGCTTGATCTGAGCCACACCGACCGGCGCATCTGTCCCGCCGACACCGGACGACACCGGCTGGCCGTCGGCACCGAACTGCCGCCCGCCGCTCTCGATCCCCTTCATGGAGGTCCAGACACCATCCAGCGATGCGCCGCCGGGGACACCCACCACGCCACCGCTTGGATTGCCGATGATGCTCTGCGTGATCCGGTCCGCCTGCGCCTGCTGCACCTTCGGCTTGAGCTGTTCGGTCAGCTGCGCGTAGGCCGCCGGGGACATCTGGCCCCGATTGGACACCAGCAGGGCCTGCGCAGTCTCCGGGTTGTCGCCAGCTGCCGACTGTGCCGCCTTGGCAAAGAAGGTGTCCCGGTCCCGCTGCAACTGGTCCTGGAGCTGTGCTGGGCCCCACCCCATCGCCGCGGCGTGCTGCTGCACCGTGTCCTGGCTCTTGCCGAGGGCCACCGCCATGGCGCCTGGCGTGGCGTAGTTCGCCGCCCCCATCTCGTGATTGAGGTCGATTGTCGCCTGCGCCTCAGCAGTGGCGCTTTCCTCCTGCTGCTGACCGAAGTGCTGCGCCACCGACGCGCCATACATGCCCTGGTAGCGCCGAGCGTCCTGGTCGAAGGCCACCTGCTGCCGGGGATTGGTCAAGCCGCCGGAGATGCTGTTCCGGAGATCGTCCAGCTGCTTCGTCACCATCGGCGCCGCTGCGACTGCCGCCTGCCCGCGGAGCGTCAGGAAGCCAGGGCTGCTCGGGTCGCTCGGATCCCCGTAGAGCAGCTTCTGCGCCCCACGCATGTAGCTGTTCGTGGCGGTGTTGGCCTGGATCTGGTTCTGCAGCTGCTGCTGCTGGATCGCGATGTCGGCCGCCGAGTTGGACGCCTGCCCGAACACCTGCCCCGCCTCTTGCAGGGACCGGCCGATGCCGGCGCCGAACGCATCTGGCGATGTCTGAACCCGCTGCGTGGTGTCCGCGACCGCTGTCGGCTCGATGCTCTGCGGTGCGCCCGGATCGGGAACCTGTGCCATGGCCTAGCCTCCCAGCCAGCCGGGCAGACCGACGCCGGCCTGCTGGAACGAGGCCCACTTGCTCGACACGCTCGACGCCGACCCGAGCAGGCTTGTCGCGCCGCCAATGAACCCGGAGATGACGGCGTTGCTGGCCGAGGTCCGGTCCACGTTCGCCTGAGTGTCGTAGTTCGCCGTCTGGTTCCGATCGCTCACCGCCTGGGTATCGGCGTTGTAGCCAACTGCACCGACGTTCAGCGCCGTGGTGCGCGCGATGCTGGCTTGGTCATCCACCGCCGAGCCGCTGTTGATGGCGACGCCGTTGGCGCCTTCGGCGGCCCGAGCCTGCCCCAGCCGCTGCGACCCGACCTGGTACTGCTGCTGTGCGACGACTTGCCCCTGCGTCAGTGCGGTGTCCGCCGCCCTGGCCGAGTAGGCGGCGTTGTTCTGTGCGACTTGCGCCTGGTAGCGGTCGTTCGAGGCCTGCGCGTTGCCGCCGAGGATGGAGCCGATGCCGCCGATCAGGCCGCCCGCGGCGCCGGCGCCGAGTGCTACCGCTCCCATGCCATCCTCCAGAACGGCGCGCCGGTCGGTCCCATCGGCTCGATCTGCCGCTGCTCGAAGCCGAGCCAGCGCATCCAGCGCAGGGACGCATCGTATTCCGCGTCGACCCAGGCGTACATGGCGTCGAACCGCTCCCGCCACGCCTCCACCCAGCGCCGCGTCTCGCGCAGCATGTCCCGCGCGTGCCGGTCCAGCAGCGGTGTGCCGAGCATCCAGGGGCAGCCGACGCCGGGCGCCAGCAGCGACGGCCGCACGATCCCGAAGGCGCACAGCGGCGCGCCGTCGACCAGGAACACGCCAGCCACCTCGGCGTCGCGGATGTTCTGCTCGAGCAGCACCGCTGGATCGCAGCCCAGCCGGCGCACCTCCAGCGCGTCGGCCGCGCGCAGCTGCGGCGCAAGCCAGGCGGCATCGGACGGCGTGGCGTGGCGCCATGTGATCACGTCGGCCCCACCACCAGCTCCGCGTCGATCCCCATCACCGTTGCCGGCAGCGGCAGCACCTGCTGGATGGTGATCTGCCCGTACTCGTCCCAGCCGGTCGGCGTGTTCACCGCCCGGATGCCGACGCCGAGCCCGGTGCTTTGCGGGCTGCTCTCGTTCGCCCAGATGTCCTCCAGCGGCACGAAGCGCACGCCATCGACCGACACCTGGCAGCCGATCGTCTGGCGCAGCATGGCGTAGACGCGGCTGATCCGCTTGCGCTTGCCGACGATGGACGGCTGGCCGACGTCGATCGGCAGGGTCTGAAGGATGGCCGCGTAGGGCAGGCCCAGCGTGACTACGGAGCCCACTGAGCCGATGCCGAGGCTGACCGAGCCGTTCCTCACCGTCAGCGGCCCGACCGGCTGCCCGTCGGCGACGCCGACCACTTGCGCGCCCTCAAGGTGGTCCAGCCCGGAGAACGTGTTCTTCGGCGGCCCGCTGTACTGCAGCCCGCTGTCCACGAACCAGGCCTGCGTCAGGTCCAGGTTCTCGTTGCCGAGCAGTCGGGTCCGCATCCGCTCGATGAACATGTAATTGGCACCGTTGATGGTGCGCTCCACCGCGAAATAGACCGCGTCCTCGTTGGTGTTGAAGACGCTCTCCTGGACGGTGCAGGTGCTCTTGAACAGCCCAGCGGTCGAGTGCTGGTGCCAGGCGTAGACATCCTGCTCCTTCAGGTAGGTCAGGCCGAGCAGCGTACCATCGGAGCGGATCGCCCAGATCAGGTCGAACGGCGCGCGGGCCGAGCACCAGTCCATGATGGTGAAGCCGTAGAACAGGCTCTCCGCAAGGGCCGAAACGTCCGTGCTGGTGTAGATGGCGGCGTAATAGTTGTAGTTCAGGGCCCGCACCTTAGAGCCTTTGTTCTCGACGTAGAGGATGTCGTACTCGATCACCAGCGGCTGCACGTTGGCATAGACGCCCGAGAACACCTGCGGCACCGCATCGATCGCGGACGGCGTCAGGGCGGCCGTGGCGCCACCACCCGACACCTTCCAGGAGCCGGACGAGGTCATGACGATCAGGTCTGCCACCGACACCAGATGGTGGATCGCGTTGCTCTGGTTCGACACCAGTGTCGCAGTGATTGCGTCGTCGTCCCGGACCGGGTTCGACACGTCCATGTTGGTGTAGTTGCCCGATTTCGACAGCCATAGCGTCTGCGGATATTGGTTCGACCCCGCGAAGCACTTGCGCTGCTGGAAATAGGTCACGCAGCCGGGGTAGTTCGCACCGGCGAACGGGTTGCGCTGCTCCGGCGGTCCGGTGGTCGTGTCCGGCGTGATGTTGAGGTCCTGGAACGACAGGGTGGTTGTCGATCCGATGAAGGACATGACGCCCTGGAACAGGCGATATACCTTGTAGTAGTCGGCACCAGTCACCGCGTTCCAGGCGAGAACGTTGTAGTTCCCATACTGCTGATAGTAGCCGATGTTGTAGTTCGTGATGTTGATTGGCGTGGAGATCAGGCTTTCGGTCGCCAGCTCATTCGACACCGCAGTCACGCCATAGGTGTAGACGGCGCTGGTGATGCCGGGCGTGGTTCCGGTGGTGCCCGCTTCTCCGTTGATCGGCCCGGTCCCGGAGGATCCGTTCGCGGTCTGCGCAACGAAGGTCGGAGCGCCCAAGCCTTCCGTGTACACCTCTCCCGTGAAGGTCCAGTCGAGCTCGCCCAGGCGGTTCAGGTTGTAGACCGGATAGACCGGGTGGGTCAGGGTCAGCACGTCGTTGCTCTGCACCCAGCGCAGCGCCGAGGTGTCGCCGCTGGCATACGGCGTGGCGAGCTCGTAGGGCGTGCCGTCCGGATTGGTCAGCTGCGCCCCGTTCGAGATGAACCGCACGTAGCCCGGACCGAACTCCAGCACATAGGCCTGTGTGTCGTTGAATACGAAGGGGATCAGCTTGATGCTGGTGTCGGTCACCTTGCAGGTGGCGATGTACTCGGTGCCCGGCCGGTTCGAGGCGCCACCCTGCACATGGATGAAGAAGTTGCTGCATGCGGCCAGGCCGCTGCGCCACTTCGCGAGGTCCGACCGGAACCAAAGCTTAGGGTCCAGGATGCCTGCCGTGAACGCTGCCTGGTAGACTGGCGAGGGCGACGGACCGGATGCTGGAGGCGGCTGGCGAGCCATCAGGGAGACAGCATCAGCGCGTTGCCGGCCCCGACGTAGAGTGTGCCGCTCGGTGTTCCTGCGGGGATGCCGGACGCATAGTTCGGCGCGTCCAGGACCTGCAGCGTCTGCCCGACCACGAGCCGCGGCTGCCCGTTCGTCCCGATCACCACGGTGCCGCCGCCGGACTGGCTGAGGCTGATGGACTTGCCGGCCAGGTAGCTGGTCAGGCCGACGTCGCCGCTCGCGTCCTGGCTGATCTGAAAGCCCGGCACGTTGCCCATGTTCACGTTGAAGGCCGGCAGGGCGCCGTAGCTGTCGAACTCCAGCACCGCACCGGCGCCGCTGAACAGGCCGACGCTGCACCCTGGATCCGTGAACACGATGCCCTGGGTGCCCGCCTTGATCAGCGTGCCGAGGGCGCTGATCTTTGATGGCGCGCCGGACACGGTGCCCTTTCGAGCGTAGATCGCATACGGGTAGACGAGCTCGGACGCCTGGCCCGGGTAGGCCGGCGAGCCGCGGATGACCAGGCCCGCGATCTGCGTGTTTACGTAGTCGGCGGCCTGGCCCACAGCCTCGAACGCGCCGAAGGTCGGGCAGACCGATCCGGTGCTCGAGGTGGTGCCGGTCGCCGTGCAGCAGCCCTCCAGGGTGATGCCGTTGAACGAGTTCCCGAGTCCGGCATCCACCACTCCGGCGCACTGGGATGCGACCACGCGGCAGCCGGTCACGATGTTGGCGGAGCTGTTCTGGTCGAAGGCAAAGCCGATCATGCCCGGGTAGTAGGCCGTGCAGTGATCGAAGCGGCCGCCATAGCTCCCGCTGAAGAATGCGACCCCGCCTGGCGTCTTCTTCCAGCCTGCGCCGGGGCCGGTGATCGTGCCGCCGAACGCCTCGGTGTACCACATCTGGTTGCCGCCGCCGGCCGCGTCCGACCAGATGACGGGCGGGAGGCAGCCGATGGAGGTGCAGCTCGCCCAGACACCGTGCGCGCCGCCGTCGCTGTCAAACCAGAAGCCGCCGGCCGAGCCGTAGTCATGGCATCCGGTGCCGATGAAGTTGGTGCCGCCCAGCACGTCGAAGCCGCAGCCCTGGCGGTAGGAGCCACCCGGCGCGTAGCCCCAGCTGTGTGCGCCGGCGCCGTTGTTGAAGCCGAAGCAGGCCACGGCCCTGGCATGGTCCGGACCGGCCGATTGCGCACCGGTGTCGAGGTCCCAATTGCCCCAGCTAAAGCCGTTGTCCCAGCCGTTGAAGCAGAAGCAGTTCTGCAGCAGGTGCCCGTCCGCCATGATCAGCACGGCGACGCCGCGTGCATCTCCGGCGACACCGGACTTCCCCAGGATGCCCGGATAGAAGGTGCTGGGCTGCGGGAAGAGGCTCCCCTGGTGGTTGAACGAAATGCCGTCGAGCTGGCTGTTGTAGGCCGCCTGCGTCACGATCAGCATCGGCTGGATGACCACGCCTGGCTGGAAGATGATGCTGGTGTTCGGCCCCCGCCCGACGACACGCTGGTTCGGCGTCCGCACGTAGAGCGTGTTCGAGGTCTTGAGGACGATCTCGCCCAGGTCGATGTTGCGCCCGCTGTCGAAGGCCCGCTGCACCACTACGGTGTCGTCGTTGCCGATGCCGCAGATCCCGAAGTCCCGCACGGAGATGTAGTCGCCGGCCCGATCCTGCGCGGTGCGCGCGACGGCACCGGCGAGCGCCAGCGCGATGGTTGAGAGAGCATAGTTCCCGTTCAGCAGCGAGAACGCGCCCTGCCAATCATCGATCGTCGGGATGTAGCCGTCGGCCCACTGCGAGGGGGGGAGAGCCGCCATGATCAGGGTCCCGCCGTGACGTTGAAGGTGCTCGCGCTGTCGATCAGCACATGAACCCCGAGATACTGAGCCGTGGGCGTGGCGGCACCGGATGCCGCCTCGATCGTCTCGCCCGTGCCAGCCGTGATGGTGAAGGCATCCGCGATCGGCGCCACCTGGAGCACGCCGATCTGGCATCCCAGCGGCAGCCCGGTCGGCACCGGGAGGCTGCCGGTCGCGGTGCCGTTCCAGCGCACCGTGCCGCCGCAGTCTCCTGTCGCCAGCGGGCCGGCAGCAGTGATGGTGCGGATGCCCTGGCCCTGGCCGGCGTAGAGCGGCCACCAGTCGGTGTAGAGGACGTTGCTGCTGCCCGTGGTGAGGCGGAGGTAGCCGAAGATCGGGTTTGCCACGTTTGGGGAGCCGACGGCCTGCACGAAGTGGCCCTGCACCCAATACCCGCTTGTGGGCATGGCGTAGTTCACCTTGAGGGGCGCGGTCAGCAGCGTGTCGAAGGCGGCATCTTGCGGGTTGCTGTCCCAGGGCTCCACCTCGAAGCCGATCTGGTGGATTTCGCCCACGCCCTGCCAGTTCGGGTTGAGGTAGTTCAGCCCGAGCGTCGCGGTCACATTGTTCGCGCGGTCGATGTTGTCGTGCAGGTAGAAGCCGACCGCCGGGACGGTGTCGGAGGGCAGGCCCGCCACGTCCACCGACACATCCTGCAGGATGTTCCACCCCATCTCGATCCCGGTCCCGTTCGGCAGGTAGACACCCACCGGGCCGCCATTATTTGCCCAGGTGCCGTCGTGCGCGGCAGTGTTGGAGCCGGCCGTCACCACCTTGCGAGAGGCGGACTTGAGATACGGGTCTCCGTCCAGGAAGTTATGGTTGAAGACGATATTGTTGCGGGCGCTGTTATTGACGAACAGGGCATAGCTGGAAAAGTCGAAGAAGTGGTTATTGCTGACGGTCACGCCTTTCCAGTGACCGCTCCCGCCGATGTTGACGCCCGTGGACTGGCCCGAGCAGTCGTTGCCGTCGATTAGGATGTCCGCGCCGTAGCCGCCCTGGAGATCGAAGCACGTCCCCTCGATGTCGCTCTCAGCCAGCGTCGGGTTGCCGGCGGTCGAGCTGTTCCCGTTGGGGTTCGCCGTGCTGGTGCCGACCTTGGTGGTGATCAGCCCCTGGCCCAAGCTGTTCCAGTTCGGAAACCGGGTGTCGGAATTGTTGGTCGCCGGGAACAAGCGGGAGACGGTGTTGGCTGCGATAAGGATATGGCTGGAGCCGGCGATCGGCGTGGTCGTGGCCGGGTTGTTGCGCAGGAACTCCTTGTAGGGATCGATGACGGTCCCGTAGGTCGCGTCGGTGCTGGTGCTGTCGTTCTCGCCAGGGACCGCACCATAGTTGCCCTTCTCGGCACCGTAGCCGGCGACGGTGACGAAATCGACGCCGCCGCTCTTCCCGTCCACGTTGGTCCGGGAAATGAGGTTGGCCGCATGGTTGCCGACGATGGTGATGTTCGTGGAAGCTGATGGGCCCTCCTGATAGCTCCCACCGCTGGGGGTCACGCTCTCGACGTTGATCGCCTGCTGCGTCACGCTGTCGAAGGCGTTGCCCGAGATGTTGGTGTCGTCAGCTGCAAGGATGCGGACGCCCTGCCCGTCGAAGAAACGGTCGCCAGTGATGTTGATGAACCGTCGCTTCCCGCCTGTCACGTCGCCGGGGTAGGCCGAATGGGCGCTGATCTGGTCGTCGGCCGCGTGCTGGAACAGGCTGTCCTTGACCGAGATGTTGCCCGAGTTGTCCATGTTCAGCTGGTCGGTGCCGGTCCAGCGGACGGTGATGTCTTCGACATTCACGCCGAGGATGCCGCGCAAGGTCATGCCGAAGTAATACTGATACTCGGAGGTGACGTTGCGGACTGTCATGTCCGTGCCGCCGGCCATGAAGATGGCGTTTGCCTCGCCATATCCGCTGGCCGGCAGGGAGCTTCCGGTCACGTTCCAGTTCCCCCGGACCGTGAAGTTCTCGAGCGTGATATCCGAGCCGCCCGCCGAAGTGATGAGGTTCTGGTAGGCGTTTGCTGCGCCCCCGGTCCCGACCGCGCCATAGTCGTTCACGTAGTGGATGACGCTCTGGTTCTGGTCGATGCCGGCCAGCGTCGTTTCCGCCGGGATCGTGAAGCCGCCGAGGTTGTTGGCATTGGTCGGGCCGGGCCCGATCAGGTCCATCTCACCGGCGATGGTGCCGGCGGTCATGCTCAGCGTGGACGGGATCAGAATGCGCGTGCCCGGATGCGCTGCGGCGTAGGTGATCGCCCCTGCCATCGCCGTGTCATCGGACGTGGCGTCGCCTTTCGCACCATGCGCTGCGAGGTCGTAGGTCTGGCCTTTCCACGCAGCCATCGCGATTGAGCCGGACATGCCGTCGCCGGTCGTGTTCGTGTCCAGGGCGCTCGTGCCGGTCAGGGCGGCCGTCGCGGTCGTGCGCGCCGTGCTGTCCACGCCCGGCGTGCCCGCTACCTGCGCATGGGCCGCCGTGGACGCCAGCAGCAACGCTGCGAGGGGATAGCGGATGCGCATCAGTTGGTCCCCAGGACGAGGGTGTTGGCGGCATTCAGGGTCTTGAGGACGACGGTGGCCCATTGACCTGTCGTGGCGGGCGAGGTGCCCACCGTGTTGACAGTGACCCCGCTGGCGCCCGCGAAGGTGATCTGGCCTGTCCCGCCCTGCACGAAGCTCATCCGGCAGTTCGTCAGCCCGGTCGGCACGGTGTAGGTGACAGCCGCGCTGTCGCCGCTCTGGTAGGTCAGGCCGCACATGGAAGCGGACAGGGTCTG
>CAXUDP010000017.1:0-43488 GCA_964249735.1 uncultured Acetobacteraceae bacterium
CGAAGCTCGGCATCCCGGTGATCGCCGTGCTCGACAGCAACTCCGACCCGGTCGGCGTCACCTTTCCGATCCCGGGCAACGACGACGCGATCCGCGCCATCACCCTGTACTGCGACCTGATCTCGTCCGCGGTGCTGGACGGCATCTCCGCCGAGCTCGGCGCGTCCGGCCAGGACTACGGCGCCGCCGAGGAGCTTCCCGTCGAGCTGGTGCCCGAGCTGTCGGCCTCCGAGCCGGCGCCGGCCTCCGCCGCGGAGTAGACCCGGCATGCCGTCGCAGGGCAGGAGCCCGCGACGGCATCCACACCGACCTGGATGAACGACACGGCGCCCCGTCCCGGCAGGGATGGGCGCCGGCACGGCTGATGGAGCGAACGAGATGGCGGAAGTCACGGCTGCCCTGGTGAAGGACCTGCGCGAGAAGACCGGCGCCGGCATGATGGACTGCAAGAAGGCGCTGGGCGAGACCGGCGGCGACGTCGAGCAGGCGATCGACTGGCTGCGCAAGAAGGGCCTCGCCGCGGCCGCCAAGAAGTCCGGCCGCGTCGCCGCCGAGGGACTGATCGCCGTGGCCTCCGCGCCGCGCGTCGCCGCCATGGTCGAGGTCAACGCCGAGACCGACTTCGTCGCCCGCAACGAGAGCTTCCAGGGCTTCTGCGAGACTGTCGCCCGCCTGGCGCTCACCGTCGGCGAGGACATCGAGGCCCTCAAGGCCGCCGACTATCCGGGCGCCGACCGCACCGTCGCCGAGCAGCTCACCCACCTGATCGCCACGGTCGGCGAGAACATGACCCTGCGCCGCGCCCGCGTTCTGCGCGTCCCTTCCGGCGTGGTCGCGACCTATGTCCACTCCGCCCTGCGCCCCGGCATCGGCAAGATCGGCGTGCTTGCCGCGATCGAGGCACCGTCCGAGAGCGACGCGCTGGAACTGCTCGGCCGCCAGGTCGGCATGCACGTCGCCGCCACCCGCCCGACCGCGCTGGACATCGACGCGGTCGACCCGGCGGCGCTGGAGCGCGAGCGCGCGGTGCTGGCCGAGCAGGCGCGCGCCTCGGGCAAGCCGGACAACATCATCGAGAAGATGGTCGACGGCCGGGTGCGCAAGTACTACGAGGAGGTGGTGCTGCTGGAGCAGGTCTGGGTGCATGACGGCGAGAGCCGGGTGAAGGCGGTGGTCGCCAAGGCCGGCGGGAAGCTGGTCGGGTTCGACCGCTACCAGCTCGGCGAGGGCATCGAGAAGGAGGCCACCGACTTCGCCGCCGAGGTTGCCGCGGTGTCCGGCGTTCCCCGTCCCGCCGCCGCCGAGGCCCCGGGCGCCGACACTCCCGGAGCCTGACGCCACCGGAGCCTCCGATGGAATGGGAGGCTCCGGCGATCGTGCTGTCCGCCGCGTCCTATGGCGAGGGTGGCGCCGTCGCGCACGTGCTCACCGAGCGTCACGGCGCGCATCGCGGCCTGGTCCGCGGCGGCAGCGCGCGCGCCAACGTCGCCACCTGGCAGGCCGGCAACCTCGTTTCGGCGCACTGGTCCGCCCGCCTGCCAGAGCAGCTCGGCACGCTCAAGGCCGAGCTGGTACATCCGTCGGCCGCCCGCCTGATGCAGTTCCCCCTGCCGCTCGCCCTGCTGAGTGCTGCCTGCGCCGTGGCCGATGGCGCCCTGCCGGAGCGCGAGCCGCACCGCCAAGCGTTCGACGGCCTGGTCCGGCTGCTGACCCTGCTCAGCCTCGACCCGGCCGAGGGCGCCAGGACCGGCCCCGCCGCCCTGCTACGCTGGGAGGCGCTGCTGCTGACCGACCTCGGCTACGGGCTCGACCTGTCCTGCTGTGCCGTGACCGGATGCCGTGACGACCTCGCCTTCGTGTCGCCGCGCACCGGCCGCGCGGTCTCGGCCGGCGCCGCCGGCGCCTGGCGCGACCGCCTGCTCCGCCTGCCGCCCCTGTTCCGCGACCCTGCCGACCACGGCACGCCGGAAGACTGGCATGACGGCCTGCGCCTGACCGGCCACTTCCTCGCCCGCGACCTGTTCGGTCAGCGCCACTGCCCGGTGCCCGCGGCCCGCGAGCGCCTGGCGGACAGCGTTGCCGCCCTGGCGCATCCGCCGGCCCGGTCTGGAGCAGATCCCGATCAGGTGGATGACCTGATCGGGTAACGAGCGGAAGACGCTCTAGCCGTCCAGGGCCCTCAGCGCGTCCCCGCCGGCCGCATGCAGTCCCCGGTAGCGCTCGATCCGACGCGCATAGGCGTCCGCCAGTCCGGGGTCCGGAAGGATTGTCTCCTCCCGGTCCGGCGGCGTGCACACCGCCTCCGGCGCCTCGCCGGTGACCGCCATCCGCGCCAGCCGGGCCGCGCCGAACGCCCCGCCATGCTCGCCCGCGGCCAGCCGGCGCAACGGGATTCCGAGCGCCGAGGCGATGATCGCGATCCAGGTCCGCGAACGCGACCCGCCGCCGATCACGTCCGCCGCCTCGACCACCGTGCCCGACGCCGCCAGCGCGTCCAGGCAGTCCCGCATCGAGAACGCCACCCCTTCCAGCACCGCCTGCGTCAGCGCCGCCCGGTCGGTATCATAGGACAGCCCGGCGAACGCTCCCCGGATCGCGCCGTCGTTGTGCGGCGTCCGCTCGCCGCCGAGATACGGCAGGAACAGCGCCTCCGCCGGCTGTTGCGGCATCGCCACCTCGCCCAGCAGCTCCGCCTCGCCGCGCCCGGCGATGCCGGCCCACCACGACAGCGACGCAGCCGCGGACAGCGTCACCCCCATCTGGTGCCAGGTCGACGGGATGGCGTGGCAGAACGCGTGCACCGCCGCCGCCGGATACGGCCGGAACCGGTCGGTGGTGGCGAACAGCACCCCCGACGTGCCCAGCGACACGAACGCGTCGCCCGGCCGGATCGCCGACAGTCCGACCGCGCCGGCCGCGTTGTCTCCCGCACCTCCGGCCACCACCGGTGCCCGTTCCATGCCCCAGGCCCGCGCCCATTCCGGACGCAGCACCCCCGCAGGCTCGCTGCCCTCGACCAGGCGCGGCATCGCCCCGCGGTCGAGCCCGGTCGCCGCCAGGGCCGCGTCCGACCAGCTCCGCGCCCCGACGTCGAGCCACAGCGTGCCGGACGCGTCCGACATCTCCTCGACCATTTCCCCGGTCAGCCGGTAGCGGATCCACGCCTTGGGCAGCAGCACGGTGCGCGTCGCCGCGAACACCGCCGGCTCGTGCTCCCTCACCCAGAGCAGCTTGGGCGCGGTGAAGCCCGGCATGGCGATGTTGCCGGTCACCTGCCGCGACTCCGGAAACGCCCGCTCGAACGCCGCGCACTCCGCGGTCGAGCGCACGTCGTTCCACAGGATCGCCGGACGCAGCACGGCGCCGGCGGCATCGAGCAGCACCGCCCCGTGCATCTGCCCCGACAGCCCGATCCCCGACACCGCCGCGAGGGCCGCGCCATGCTCGCGCCTGAGCGCCGCCACCGCGTCCAGCGTCGCCTGCCACCACGCCTCCGGGTCCTGCTCGTTGTGCCCAGGCGCCGGCCGTTCGACCGACAGCCCGACCGACGCGTTGCCGACCACGCGCTGCGCCCCGTCGACCAGCAGCGCCTTGACCGCCGAGGTGCCGTAGTCGAGTCCCAGGAACATCACGAACCCGCCGGCATCAGGCGACCAGCTGGTGCCGGGCCAGCCTGGGCAGCGCCAGACCCGCGCCGTCGAACAGATGGCAGGCGGCGCCGTCCGCCGACACCCGGATCTGCTGGTGCGCCTCGATCGGCGAAGTGCCCTCCACCTGCACGATCAGGTCCTCGCGCCCTTCCGCCCCGACATGCAGCAGGGTCAGGCCGCCGAGCCGCTCGACCAGCCGCACCTCGCCGGCGATCGGCCCGCCGGCATCGATCCGCATCGCTTCCGGCCGTATGCCGAGCCGCACCGGCATGCCCGGCTGCAGGACGCCTGCGGCCACCTCCACCACCAGCTGCGACCCCGACGGCAGCCGCACCTCGACGCCGTCGCTGTAGGCGCCCACCACCGTCGCGTCGATGATGTTCATCCGCGGGCTGCCGATGAAGCCGGCGACGAAGATGTTGGCCGGGTTGTGGTACAGGTCCAGCGGCGAGCCGACCTGCTCCACCCGCCCCGCCTGCAGCACCACGATCTTGTCGGCCATGGTCATCGCCTCGACCTGGTCGTGGGTCACGTAGATCATGGTGGTCGCCAGCTCTTCGTGCAGGCGCGCGATCTCGATCCGGGTCTGGCCGCGCAGGGCCGCATCGAGATTGGACAGCGGCTCGTCGAACAGGAACACCTTGGGCGCCCGCACGATCGCCCGCCCGATCGCCACCCGCTGCCGCTGCCCGCCGGACAGGTCCTTCGGCTTGCGATCCAGGTACGGCCCGAGCTGCAGGATGCGCGCCGCCTCCTTGACCTTGGTGTCGCGCTCCGCCTTGGGCACCTTCGCCAGCCTGAGCGCGAAGCCCATGTTGTCGGCAACCGTCATGTGCGGATACAGCGCGTAGGACTGGAACACCATCGCCAGGCCGCGATCGGCCGGACCGACCTCGTTGACCCGCTTGCCGTCGATGCTCAGCTCGCCGCCGGTGATCTGCTCCAGCCCCGCGATCATGCGCAGCAGGGTGGACTTGCCGCAGCCCGAGGGCCCGACGAACACCACGAACTCGCGGTCGTCGATGTCGAGGTCGATGCCCTTGATGACCTCGACCGGCCCGTAGGCCTTGCGGACGTTGCGAAGCGACAGGGTGGCCATGATGGGCTCTCCTACTTGACCGCGCCGAAGGTGAGGCCCTGCACCAGCTGCTTCTGGCTGAACCAGCCGAAGATCAGGATCGGCGCCACCGCCATGGTCGACGCGGCCGACAGCTTGGCGAAGAACAACCCTTCCGGCGACGAGAACGAGGCGATGAAGGCGGTGAGGGGCGCCGCGTGCGACGAGGTGAGGTTGAGGCTCCAGAACGCCTCGTTCCAGCACAGGATCAGCGACAGCAGCCCGGTGGAGGCGACTCCGGGCAGGGTCAGCGGCATCAGCAGGTGCCACACCTCGCCCCAGGTGGTGGCCCCGTCCATGCGCCCGGCCTCCAGGATCTCGTGCGGCACCTCCTTGTAGAAGGTGAACAGCATCCAGACCACGATCGGCAGGTTCATCAGCGCGTAGATGCCGATCAGCCCGGAGCGGGTGTCCAGCAGCCCGGTGGTGCGGAACAGCAGGTAGATCGGCACCAGCACGCCCACCGGCGGCAGCATCTTGGTCGACAGCATCCACAGCAAGGTGCCGCGGGTGCGCGGGGTGGGGTGGAACGCCATCGAGTACGCCGCCGGGATCGCCAGCAGCAGCGCCAGCACCGTGCCGCCGAGCGAGATGGCGATGCTGTTGAAGGCGAACGCCAGGTAGTCCGCACGCGCGAACACCTCGCCGTAGGACGCCAGCGTGGGCGTGAAGAACAGCCGCGCGGTGATCGCGTCGGTCTCGCTCTTGAAGCTGGTCAGCACCATCCAGAGGATCGGGAAGAACAGCAGCAGCGCCACCGCCCATCCCAGGACGGCGACGAGGATCCGCTTGCCCAGGCTGTCTGTCATCTCAGGTCTCCAGCCTGCGCGCGACCGTGCGCACCAGGAAGAAGGCGACGATGTTGGCCAGCAGGATCGCCACCACGCCGCCGGCCGATGCGCCGCCCACGTCGAACTGCAGCAGCGCGCGGGCATAGATCAGGAAGGCGAGGTTGGTGGTGGCGTTGCCCGGCCCGCCCGAGGTGGTGACGAAGATCTCGGCGAACACGCTGAGCAGGAAGATCGTCTCGATCATGATCACCACGCTGATCGCCCGCGACAAGTGCGGCAGCGTGATGAAGAAGAACTGCGCGATCATCCCGGCGCCGTCCATCCGTGCCGCCTCGCGCTGCTCGTTGTCGAGCGACTGCACCGCGGTCAGCAGGATCAGCAGCGCGAACGGCAGCCATTCCCAGGATACGATCCCGATCACCGAGGCCAGCGGATACTGCGAGAACCAGTCCACCGGCTGCATCCCGAAGGCGTGCGCCACCACCCCCAGCACCCCGTAGATCGGGTGCATCATCAGGTTCTTCCATACCAGGGCGGCCACCGTCGGCATGACGAAGAACGGCGAGATCGCCAGCACCCGGGCGACGTTGCGCCCGGGAAACGGCTGGTTGAACAGCACCGCGAGCAGGGTGCCGAGCCCCACCGTGATCACCAGCACCGAGGCCAGCAGCACCAGGGTGTTGCGCAAGGACGCCCAGAAGTCCGGGTCGGTCACCAGGTAGGAATAGTTGTTGATCCCGGCGAAGCCCTGCGTCGTCGGGTCGAGCAGGTTGTAGTTCCTGAACGAGAACCACAGCGTCATCACCAGCGGAACGATCATCCATACCAGCAGGACCAGCACGGACGGCATCACCAGGAAGCCGCGCGCCGGGGCGGACACGCCGGGTGCCGCGTCCTCCGGAACGCTTCCGGCGCCGATAGAGGTCGCCGACATTACACGGGCGCTCCTACTTCTTGGGGTAGCCGGCCTGGCGCATGGTGCGCGCGGTGGCGGATTGCGCCGAGGCCAGCGCCTGGTCCACCGTGTCCTGCCCGGTCAGCACGCCGGCCATGGTCTGGCCGACCTGGGTGCCGATGCCCTGGAACTCGGGGATCGCCACGAACTGCGCGCCGGTATAGGGCCGCGGATGCTCGGTCTGGCCGGTCGGGTTGGCCGAGTTGATCGCCGTCAGCACGAAGCCGGCAAACGGCGCCACCGCCTTGTAGTCCGGGTTGTCGTAGGTGCTCTGGCGCGTGCCGGGCGGCACGGCGACCCAGCCGTTCTGCTTGGCCACCAACGCGACGTATTCCTTGGATGTCGCCCAGGTGATGAAGGTGCGCGCCGCGTCCTGCTGCTTGGACGAGGCCGGGATCGCCAGGTTCCAGCTCCACAGCCAGGTCGGCCCGCCGGTATAGGAACCGGTCGGGATCGGCGCGAAGCCGACCTCGTCCGCAACCTGGCTCTGCTTCTTGTCGAACAGCAGGCCCGAGGCGACGGTGGAGTCGATCCACATGCCGCAATGGCCCGACGAGAACAGCGCCAGCGTCTCGTTGAACCCGTTCGACGACACGCCCGGAGGCCCGTCCGCCTTCAGGATGTCGGCATAGTAGGTGACGGCGGTGTGCCACGCCGGGGTGTTGATGGTGGGCTTCCAGCTGTCGTTGAACCATTGTCCGCCATCGGCATCCACCAGGGTGGTGACGTAGGCCATGTTCTCGCCCCAGCCCGGCTTGCCGCGCAGGCACATGCCGTAGACCTGGTTGCTCTTGTCGGTGATCTTGTCCGCGAACTGCCGGATCTGCTCATAGGTCGGCTGCGCCGGCATGGTCAGACCGGCCTTCTTGAACAGGTCGGTGCGGTAGTACGTCATGGCGCTCTCGGCGTAGAACGGCAGCCCGTACAGCTTGCCCTCATACGTCAGGCCCTGCGCCACCGGGTGCAGCAGGTCGTTCACGTCGTAGGACGCCGGCAGGTTGTCCATCGGCACCAGCCACTTCTGCTTGGCCCAGATCGGCACCTCGTAGTTGCCGATGGTCATCACGTCGAACTGCCCGGCATGGGTGGCGATGTCGGTTGTGACGCGCTGCCGCAGCACGTTCTCCTCCAGCACCACCCAGCGGACGTGGATGTCGGGGTGCTGCTGTTCGAACACGGAGGACAGCTTCTGCATCACCACCATGTCGCCGTTGTTCACGGTGGCCACGGTGATGGTGGAATCGGCCAGGGCGCCTGTCGCGGCGATGACCCCGGCCGACAGGGCAGTGGTCGCCGCCAGCATGCGCAGGCTGGCGAAGCGCTTGAACATGGAAGGTCCTCCCGGAACCATTTTTTTCTAGGCCAGCCCAGGCTGGCAGGTCGCAACCGTGTCATTGCGGTCGAGGCGCGTCAACGGTGGAACCGCGTCGTGCGCCAGGAGACGCCGTCCTCGACGGACGCAAAGGTAGGAAGGGTAGGAAGAGAGGCGGCGCGCCGCCGACGCGCCCTGCCGCCACGGCGGGGCAGGAAGTCGACCGGCGGCTCGGCACGCAGGGAAAGCGGGCGGACCGTCCGGCCCGCCCGCCTCCGTACCATCCGGCCTAGAACAGCTGGATGTGGGTCTTGAAGCCGATCAAGGCCGCGTCCGGCAGGGTCGCTTCGCCGTTCGGGCGGATGAAGTACTGGAAGTCCGGCGCGAAGGTCACGCCGCGGAACACGTGGATCTGGTAGTTCAGTTCGACGTTGAACACGTGGTTCTGGACGCCCTGTGCACCGGCGAAGGTTCCGAAGTCACCGCCGCTGATTGGCAGCCCGAACTCTTCTTCCTCGCTCTGGACCTTGCTGAGCTGAGCGGACACGGTCTGGTAGTTGAACAGCACGCCGATGGTGTCGAGTGGGCGCGCCTTCCAGAAATCACGGTCGATCGCAGCGATGTTGAACTGGTCCGCACGCACCGAATAGCGCGGGTCGTTGTGGTTGTAGTTGCCGATCACGATGATGCCGTCGGTGGCGCCGGGGCCCTGACGAACCAGCATCTGGTCGAACTGCACCCACTCCTGCGAGCCGCCCTTGCGGATCTCCGGAGCGACCGTCGGCAGTTCCCACGTCGCGTGCGCCCGGTTCTCGAACATGAAGCCGAGCTTGTAGTGGCCCGGCATCGCGTCGCGACCGATCTTCGGCTCGTAGCCCACCTCGACCGGGAAGGCCTCGCCGTTGATGTGCGAGCCGTCGAGGTGGAAGCCCGACCGGTAGCCGTTGGTCGCGCTGTAGGTGTTGTCCTCGGTGAAGTAGATGCCGGTCTGCACGTAGACGGACGGGATCGGCCGGATGCGCGGCCGGATCGCCCACTGCGCGTCGGGATAGGATGCGTTGGCGCTGTTGTCGGTAATGCCCTTGGCATTGCCGCACAGCGAGTTGTTCATGAAGTTGCAGTTCAGCGGGTTCGAGTCGAAGTCGTTCTCCATCGGGAACCGGCCCGCGGCGACGTTGACCCGGCCGTGCGCCAGCGTTTCTTCCGCGTAGAAGAACACGAGGTGGATCGCGACGTTGCCGCCGGCACCGTAGATTTCCTGGGTCTGGTCGAGGGTGTCGCCGAAGTTCGGCCCGACGTTGATGCCGTAACGACCGACTGCGATCGAGTGCGTCTCGAGCCCCGGAATCCCGGCCAGCTTGTACCAGTCCTGGTCCCACTCCAACGAATACTGCCCGGCGTTGCCGGACTCCTGGTGCGGCCCGCTGATGATGCCGTCGAACTCGTTGACGTTGTCCAGCAGCACCGCGGCGCCATACTGCGACAGGTACTGGTTCACCTGCGGCACCAGCGCTTCCGGCGCCGGAAGCGGCGGCATGCCGAGGTCGGCCGGCGGCACCGCGTTGACCCTGGAGCTGGCCACCAGGCCCGAGCCCGAGTCGAGCTGGGCGAAGGCCGGGCCCGAGCCGAGGGCGATCGCCGCCCCGGCCGTGAGCAGGGCCTGGCGATGCACGCGCCAGGCTGAGCGGAGCGTCGCCCTGGGTAGTCTCGACATGATGTTCCTCCGAACGCTTCTTGATTCTTGACCCAGCATCCGCATCCACCGTGGCGGCTCTGCCACAGCTGGCAGATTAGTAACAGCACCCGGTTGACCCCAACCCTGGGGATAGGATTATCCGGACACGTTACGCCGACGCGGCTGACGAAATTGCTGGCTCCTAACTCCTACGAAACGCAGGCGACGTCAAGCCGATTAATTCACTTTAGCTAAACAAACCGCTTCCACCGGCACCGCGAAGATGCCATCTCTACCGCCATGACCGGCGGCAGAACCGGCGAGCGGGCGTCCTTGATGAGCAGGCAGATCCACCCCGTCGCGGCCGGCCAGGGAGGCAACTCCACCGCCGTGCGGCATTACAACGAGCGCCGCCTGCTGACGGTGCTGCGCCGGCTCGGCGAGGCGTCGAGGCCCGATCTCGCCAGGCAGCTGAACCTCACCCAGAACACGGTCGGCCAGATCGTCCAGTCGCTCGAGCAGCAGGGGCTGATCACCAGCACCGGACGTCGCATGGGCCAGCGCGGTCAGCCCGCCACCATGCTTCGCCTCGACTCCGCCGGCGCCTACGCGATCGGCATCAAGCTGGGGCGCCGCTCGATCGACGCACTGCTGATCGACTTCACCGGCACCGTGCTCAAGAGCCGCCGCTTCGAGCGCCTGGACCCCGAGCCGACCGAGGCGGTGCAGCTGGCGCTGCGCGGCGTCAGGGAGCTGCGTCGCGCTCTCGCCCCGTCGCGTCGCGACCGCCTGGTCGGAGTCGGCCTGGCGCTGCCAGTCACCTTCCAGCCCTGCCTGTCCGAGGCGGAGCTGCCGCCCGAGCTGCTGCAGGCCTGGCAGTCCTTCGACTTCGCGGCCGAGCTACGCGGCCTGCTGGACGTCCCGGTGTTCCACGAAAGCAACGGCACCGCCGTCGCGCTGGCGGAACTGTTCTGCGGCCACGGCCGCGAGCTGGACGACTTCCTCTGCGTCTACCTCAACAGCTCGATCAGCGCCGGCATCGTTCTGGGCGGCGACACCCGACGCGGCGCCAACGGCCGGGCCGGCAGCATGCAGGCGATCCCGGTTTCTCCCGCGCCCTGGGCGTTGCCCGGTGCCGAGGCAGCCGACCCGACCAGCCTGTTCCGGCGCGCGTCCGGGTCCGCCCTGATCCGCCACCTGCGCGCCCACGGCGTCGACGTCGCGCGCGCCGGCGACCTGCACGCCGTCATGCGCAGCCACGAGGCGCTGGTGTCGGAATGGTTGCGGGACTGCGCCGAGGCCCTGGTCGTGCCGCTGTTCACCACCGCCAGCCTGCTCGACGTCCAGGCCATCATCCTGGACGGCAACCTGCCGCGCCCGCTGATCGAGGCGCTGCTGGAGCGCCTGACGATCCTGCTCGGCGGGATGCCGGCGCCCCCGGTCGAGCTGCGGCTCGGCAGCATCGGCAACCAGGCCGCAGCCCTCGGAGCCGCGTTCCTGCCGCTGCATTCGCGGCATGGCCAGGCCAGCGCCGCCGCGACCACCGTTCCGGCCGAATGAGGCACTGGACCGACAAACCGGACCCGCCGATCGTCACGCATGCGGCATCCGACCGGCCATGCCTTGACCCGGGCGGGACCCGCGCCCTACTCCGGTCCGCTTGGAACGGCGGGGGCCACGTCATGCAGAACACCAACCGGCGGTCATTCGCGATCCTGGCCGGTCTGGCGGCCATCGCCGCGGCCGGCCTGCCGCTCGCCGCCTGCTCGTCCGGCTATGATGGGCCGATCACCAACGAGGCACCGCGCGACGACAGCCAGGGCCCGCCGCTGCTGAACAGCGGCTTCGCTCCCTGACCGGCCCGGCCGCGCGGCTCAGCGCTCGGCCGGCAGCCCCGCATCCTCGCGCGCCCGGCGCGACATCGCTGCGAAGTCCAGCCCGCCGTCGCCGCGTGCCACCGTGGCCAGCAGCCGGTCGCGCACCAGCGAGCCCAACGGCATCGGCACCCCCAGCGCCTCGCCCGCTTCCAGCAGCAGCGCCGTGTCCTTCACCGCCAGCCGCACCGGCCCGCCCGCCGGCGAGAACGCCTGGTCCACGATCAGCCGCCCGTAGTTCCGGTGCACGGCCGCATCGAAGAAGCTGTTGGTCAGGATCTCGAACACCGCTTCCGGCCCAATCCCGCCCTTCTCGGTCAGCGCGAACACCTCCGCCATCTGCTCGATGGTCGAGAGGATCAGGAAGTTCAGCGACAGCTTGAGAAGGTTGGACTCCGACGGGTCGGTGCCGAGAACGAACACACGCTGCCCCATCGCGTCCAGCGCCGGACGCACCCGCGCCGCTGCCTCCGCCTCGCCCGCCAGCACCACGAACAGCTTGCCCGCCGCCGCCGCCGGCGGCCGCCCCAGCACGGTGGCCGACAGGTAGCCCTGGCCGCGCCCGCCATGCGCCTCCGCCAGCCGACGCGACAGCGCCACCGAGATCGTGCTGCTCGACACGTGCACGGCACCACGCGCCAGCCCCTCGGCGATGCCGTCCCCGCCCAGCGTCAGCGCCGTCACCGCGTCGTCGTCCGCCAGCATGCTGAACACGAACTCCGCGCCCCGCGCCGCGTCCGCCGCGCTGTCCGCCAGCCGGGCGCCTGCCTCGACCAGCGGTGCCGCACGCGCGGCCGTGCGGTTGAACACGCTGACCGCATGTCCCGCGTCGAGCAGGCGACGCGCCATCCCGACGCCCATGGGCCCAAGGCCGACGAAGCCGAGCTTCATGCGTTGATCTCCTCGCGCGACACCGTCCGGTCGCGGGTGCCGAACTGGTAGATGGCGGCGGTCAGCACCGCAATCGCGGCCGCCAGCAGCAGCGCCGGCGTGAACGACCCGGTCGCGCCCACGATCCAGCCGGTCAGCGCGGGGGCGACCGCGCCGCCGACCGAGCCCCCCACGTTCTGGAACGCTTCCAGCGTCGCCACCCGGTCCGGCGTGGTCGCCACCGCCGCCATCGCCCAGCCGCAGGACGAGGCGAGGCTGCCGGCGAACAGGGCCACGCTGACCAGCGCGATCGCGGCCGCCGTCCCGTGCACCACCGAGGCGCCCGCGGTGCAGCCCGCCGTCGCCAGCATCGCCAGCACCAGCGGCAGCCGGCAGCTCGCCACCGGGCCCATCCCGCGCCGCGCCAGCGTGCGGGACGCCACCCCGCCGAGCAGCGCGCCGAGAAACCCGCACCCCTGCGGCACCGCGGTCCATATTCCTGACTGTGCCACGCTGAGGTGCCGCGCCCGGTGCAGGTACTCCGGCAGCCAGGCGCCGTACAGCCAGGTCAGGTAGATCACGCCGACGAACCCGACCGCCATGCCCCAGCTGGTGCGGTCCCGGAACAGCGCCCCCCAGCCAGGCGCCGCCGCCGGCGCCGCACCATCCTCCGCGTGGATCCAGCGCCGTTCCCCGTCCGCGATCCCGTACTGCTCCGGATCGCGGTAGAGCAGCGCCCACAGTACGGCGACCAGCAGCCCCGCCACGCCGATGATCACGAACATCGAGCGCCAGCCGAACGCCACCAGCAGCGCCGTCAGCACCGGTGGCGCGATCGCCGGACCCAGCGCCGAGGACGCGTTGAACAGCCCGATCGGGAACGC
The DNA here is from genome assembly GCA_964249735.1 of uncultured Acetobacteraceae bacterium. Taxonomy (GTDB): domain Bacteria; phylum Pseudomonadota; class Alphaproteobacteria; order Acetobacterales; family Acetobacteraceae; genus Lichenicola. Next base: position 13,129 of record CAXUDP010000017.1, read on the forward strand.
CCGTGCCGGGGCCTGGAACCAGTTGGAGCACACCTTGGTGCCGGCCAGGTACATCGGCGACTCGCCGAGCCCCAGCGCCCCGCGCGCGACGACGAACTGCCCCAGGCTGCCGACGAACCCGGCCGCCCCCTGGGCGGCCGACCACAGCATCAACCCCACGGTCATCACCCGTCGCGGCCCGAACCGGTCGATCAGCACGCCCACCGGCAGCTGCGCCACGCCATACGCCACCGCGAACGCCGACAGCAGCAGCCCCATCTCGGCATCGCTCAGGTGCAGCGACGCCCGGATGCTCGAATTGCCGATCGAGAGCGCCGAACGGTCCAGGTAGTTGACGGTGCCGGCCACCATCAGCAGCGACAGCGCCACCACCCGCATGCGTCGGGCCTGCGGCGACGGATACTGCGCGCCATCCCCCGGGACCTGCGGCATCGACGGCTCCTTCCCCCGGACGCTGCCGAGGCTCGCAGGTCGGACCGGGATGGACAAGAGCCGTCTTCTCTGTTTGTTCCTGTCCGGGCGAGGCAGGGAGCACGGCGATGCCGGACGTTGCGGGGCACATCGAGGACACCAGCCTGAGTGCCGCACTCAGCGAGCGCTACCTCGCCTATGCCATGTCCACCATCACCTCGCGCTCGCTGCCGGACGTGCGCGACGGCCTGAAGCCGGTGCACCGCCGCCTGGTCTACGCCATGCAGCAGCTGCGCCTCGATCCCGGCGCCGGCTTCAAGAAGTGCGCCCGCGTGGTCGGCGACGTGATCGGCAAGTACCACCCGCACGGCGACGTGGCGGTCTACGAGGCGCTGGTGCGGCTCGCCCAGGACTTCGCCGTGCGCTACCCGCTGGTCGAGGGCCAGGGCAATTTCGGCTCGGTCGACGGCGACAACGCGGCTGCCATGCGGTACACCGAGGCCCGCCTGACCGCCGTCGCCAAGGCGCTGCTGGACGGCATCGAGGACGACGCGGTTGACTTCCGCCCCACCTACGACGGCGAGGACGCCGAGCCGGTAGTCCTCCCCTCCGCCTTCCCCAACCTGCTCGCCAACGGCGCCGCCGGCATCGCGGTGGGCATGGCCACCAGCATCCCGCCGCACAACGCCGGCGAGGTCTGCGCCGCCGCCCTCCTGCTGGTGAAGCGTCCCGACGCCACCCTGGACGAGCTGCTGGCCTTGATGCCCGGCCCCGACTTTCCCACCGGCGGCCTGATCGTCGAGGACCCGGCCGCGATCCGCACCGCCTACGAGACCGGCCGCGGCGGCTTCCGCATACGCGCCCGCTGGACCCGCGAGGAGGGCCGCGTCGGCGCCTGGACCGTGGTCGTCACCGAGATCCCCTACCAGGTGCAGAAGGGCCGCCTGATCGAGCAGATCGCCGAGCTGATGGAGCAGAAGAAGCTGCCGTTGCTGGCCGACGTGCGCGACGAGAGCACCACCGACATCCGTCTGGTGCTGGAGCCCAGGACCAAGGGCGTCGAGCCCGACGTGCTGATGGAAACGCTGTTCCGCGCCACCCAGCTCGAGACCCGGTTCGGCCTCAACATGAACGTGCTGGCCACCAACCGCACCCCGCGGGTGATGGGCCTGCGCGAGGTGCTGCGCGAGTGGCTCGACCACCGCAACACGGTGCTGGTGCGTCGCAGCCGGCACCGCCTGGACGCCGTGCTGCGCCGTCTGGAGATCCTGGACGGCTTCCTCGCCGTCTATCTCAACCTCGACGAGGTGATCCGCATCGTCCGCGAGGAGGACGAGCCCCGAACCGCCCTGGTCGCCGCCTTCTCCCTGACCGAGCTGCAGGCCGACTCGGTGCTGAACATGCGCCTGCGCAGCCTGCGCCGCCTTGAGGAGATCGAGATCCGGCGCGAGCACGACGCGCTGACGCGCGAGCGCGACGAGCTCGGTGCGCTTCTGGACGAGGAGGGCTCGGGCCAGAAGCTGCGCTGGCGCCGCATCGGCCAGGAGCTGGAGCGACTGCGCAAGCAGTTCGGCGGCGGCCTGCTCGGCGACAGGCGCAGCACCCTGACCACGCCCCCAGCCGCGGTCGACATCTCCGCCATCGCCGCCGTCGAGCGCGAACCGATCACCGTGATCCTGTCGCAGAAGGGCTGGATCAGGGCGGCACGCGGCCACGGCCTCGACCCGGCCGCGCAGAAGTTCAAGGAAGGCGACGCCCTGCGTCTGGCGCTGGAATGCGTCACCACCGATCGCCTGTGCCTGTTCGCCACCGACGGCCGCAGCTTCACGCTCCGCGCGGGCGACCTTCCGCGCGGCCGCGGCGACGGCCAGCCGATGCGCCTGGTGGTGGAACTGGGCAACGACCAGGACATGGTCTCGCTGTTCGTGCTGCAGGCCGACGCCCGCGCCCTGGTCGCCGCCTCCACCGGCCGCGGCCTGGTGGTGGAGACCGCCGACCTCGTAGCCGAGAAGCGCACCGGCAAGCAGGTCCTGAACCTCAAGCCGGGCGAGCGCGCCGTGGTCTGCACCGGGATCACCGGCGACCATGTGGCGGCCCTCGGCGAGAACCGCCGTTTCCTGGTGTTCCCGCTGTCCCAGCTCCCCGTGCTCGGCCGCGGCTCCGGCGTCGCCCTGCTCAAGGGCCCGCTCCTGGAGGCCCGCACCTTCGACGGCAAGTCCGGCCTGGTCTGGCACGACGGCGCCAGGCCCCGCCCGGTCGCCGACCTGCAGACCTACCTCGGCAAGCGTGGCGACGCAGGGAAGGCGGCTCCCCACTGGGTGCCGCGCCGGTAGGTCCAGGCTTCGAGCCGGCATCACTTATTGAGCTGGCGCAACGGCACGTAGATGACGGCGACATGAGCCGTCATGCAGGTAAAGCCGGCTGACGTGGTCAGGTATGTCCGGAGACGCCGTTTATGCCACGGCTCCGCAGCCGCATGTTTCATCCGCTCGACTCAGTGCCGATCGTCATTGCGATATCGACCTCGACTTCATACAAGCGGCTGAACTTGCTGACTGGCTAGGGCTTCCCGACGTGCGCCCGCAACGCTTCGCCGCAGTAGGGGGGATTACCCTCCGCAGATGGTCATCAAACAGCATGCTCGACATGCAGTTACGCAAAGAAACCCTGTCAGACTGGAATCTTGATCACTACCGGTTCACGAGCAGCCAACGCTTTACTATTTTGACTTTCTGAATTTCCGTAAGGGAATACCAGTTGATATGTGAAACGAGAGGAACATCCACGTCGATGAAGTCAATGGGAACGGCTTCATCCCACGATCGCATGGCCGTCGATGAACATATTGGGCAACGCGGGTGTTGTTTGATATGAAACGGCTTACCATCAATATCGGGATCGCAAGCCACTTCTCTATAAAGGCGTTGCAGAACGTCGGCACGCTGATTCGCGGTCAGATGCTGTGTTTCAGGAAGACTTTTCAGCAGAACGCTCACTTCTAGATAGGTCGGATCGGAGAGGGCATTCAGGTATGCCATGGATGTACCCGTTCCGTCGCGGAGCAGAAACTCTCCGTAACTGTTGAAAGGTAGCTCGGGGGCCTGGAATTCATGCCCTGAGGGCTCGCAGGTATAGGTGAACATCTGAAGTTTCATGGCTTTGCCGGCGACACTGCTATAGGAGTGAGGATCTCGTTGTAATCATCCAGAGTCGCATAGTTCACCGTTCCCGGTGCACGTTCCGAGTAGAAGCGAATCGTATTATAACCTTGCGCTGAGGCTTGTGTGCCTATTTCTTGTGTTGCTGGAGTGATGGGGCCACCCCCGTAGTTCCACGCAGCGGCAGTCTCCGGATCGATCAGATCAAGCATGTTCATTGCATCGTTGTTTGTCGAGAATCGGATGGCCGTCGATGGATCGACGTCATGATGAGCAAGTTCCGCCAACGTCGTATCGGGTTGCTCCGCAACATAAAACGCCTTCCCAAAGCGACTATTCGGGTTCAGAAAGTCGGGGTTAGTGCCGCCGAGAACGCCTTGTGCTGCGCCTGGACTTGAGGTGACGTGGTAAACGGTTGACGTGTTTGCCGAAGGAGTTTTTCCGCCGATCCCGGCGCCACGTTGTACGTTTACTTGAGGGGGCTGATTTGGCTCCTCCGCAACTACGTCTTTTCCACCCCGCCCGTGCTCCGCTTCGCCATCCTGAGTGCCACCGCATCCAGGAACGCCCCGCCTAGCGTCACCAGCGCGTCCGCCGCCGCCGCGATCTCCTGCTCCGACCGCGCGCCCACCGCCGCGCGCACCGCCTCCACCAGGTGCACCACCGCCCGCAGCCCGTCCCAGCCGGCATACGCACACGCCAGGCCCAGGAACACCGCGTCCGCCGCCTCGCGCACCACAGGGACCGCCTGCAGCCCCGCCATCAGCGCCATCCCGGCCAGCAGGTGCGTCACCGCCTCCGTGCTCGTCATCGCCGCGACGTGTGCCCGCAACGCGGGCCCCAGCAGCGGCAGCGTGTCGTGCAGCAGCACCATCAGCCGGTCGAGCATCGACTAGCCCGCCACGTTCGCCGGTGGCCGGACCGCCGGCAGGCTCTCACCTTGCAGCAGCGTGGCCGGCCGCGACGGCCGCGCCACCTGCGGCCCGGCGCTAGCCGCGCCCGGCAGCCGCTGCGCCCCCGCAGCCCCCCGCTGCGCCGCCGAGGGTGCGGCCGACCGCTCGTGGTTGCGGATCACCACCGCCCGCAGCCGGCGAGACCGCAGGTGCGTGCGCAGGCTCTGGAACACGTGCGCGGTGTCGTGCCGCGTCGTGCGCACCGTCACCGAGCCGTAGCCGGTGATCGCCGGCCCCGCCAGGTAGTCGTGCAGCCTAGCCACCTGCCAGCTGTCGCCCTTCAGCGCCTCCAGCGTACCCAGCGCCAGCCGGTCGTTCAGGTCCTCGAACGGCTTGTCCAGCACCGCAACCGGCCCGAGCTCCGACATCCCCCAGGCGCCCAGCGGCCCCAGGAACACCGTGCTGTCCGGCGTCTTCAGCACCAGAACCTGCGGCGGCGGCACCTTCACGGCCGGTCCCGCCGCACCCTAATCCGCCAACGGCCGCTCCAGCTCCCGCCACGCCCCCATCGACAGGATCTCGCTCGGCCGGAACCGCGCCTTGTATGCCATCTTGCGGCTGTCCGAGACCCAGTAGCCAAGATACACGTGCGGCAGCCCCAGCACCCGGCAGCGCTCGATCAGCCACAGGATGGCGAAGCTGCCGAGCGACCGCGCCGCGTGTTCCGGCGCGAAGAAGCTGTACACCGCAGACAGCCCATCCCCGAGCCGGTCGGTCAGGCACACCCCCACCAGCTCGTCCTCCGGATCGCGGAACTCCACCAGCACCGTCTCGATCGGCGTGTCCTCGATCATCGCCCGGTAGTCGTAGAAGCTCATCGAGGCCATGTCGCCCTCGCCGTGTCGGGCCTGCTGGTAGCGCTTGAACAGCGCGTACTGCTCGGTGGTCGCCCGCGCCGGCACCTCGAATCCTTCCACCGCCGCGTTGCGTCTCGAGATGCGCCGCAGCGTGCGCCCCGGCTGGAACCGCGCCACCGGTATCCGGATCGGCACGCACGCGTTGCACGCCGGACAAACCGGCGCATAGGCGATGTTGTGGCTGCGACGGAACCCCGCCCGCGACAGCCGGTCGTGAAGCGCCTCCGCGTCCGGCCCGGCGATCTCGGTGACCACCTTGCGTTCGGTGCGGCCGGCGACGTACGGGCAGGGCAGGGGAGCCGTGGTGTAGAAGAACTGCGGCCGCTTGGGCGCTGTATAGGTCATGCCGCTCGCATCCGGTCTCCTGGTCCGCTCCTTGGTCGATCGCCCATGTCGACCCTGCGACTCCGCCTCACGGCACGAGTGAGATCGTCGCGGCGACCCGTCGGGGAGTACGTCCGATCACCACTGTAGAACCGTCCGCCCAGTCCTGCATCAGATTCCACGCATCTCCCGACAGCCAGTTGCCGGATTGCCCCGGCGTCACCACGAATCGGCTCCGCTCCGGGTCCGCCAGGTCGTACACCCCGCGATACGCCCCGCCATGACGCGAGCGGAAATCGCCCAGCCTCCCGCTGCCGCCGCGGAACAGGGTGCTGTCGTCGCCAGGCACCGCCACCTCGCGATGCCCCAGCCGCCGCAGCACCGGGATCGCCTGCAGGAACGCGTTCTCGAACACCGCACGATGCACCGCCCCCCAGCGCCACGCCGACGGGTCCGGCCCCTGCCTGGCCGCGAGATCCCGCGCCGCCTCGTCCAGCGCCCGTCCCAGCGCCGGCATGCAGTCGCCGCCGCACCAGGCCCCGCCGGCCGGCGACAGCAGCAGGGCCGCCACGTCCTCCCATGGCCCGGCCGCGCCGGAAATGCCGTTCCGGTCCAGCACGTCGGCGACGAAGCGCTGCATCCACGCGTTGAACACCAGCGGCTGTGGTCGGTCCATCGCCATGGCGCCGTCCCAGCCGCCCAGCAGTGCCAGCGCACGCGCCGCCGTGCCGCCCGCCTCCGGGTGCAGCCTGCGCGCCAGCAACAGCGGCAGCACGACCTGCGCGAACGCGCTGGTGACGTCCGTCTGCATCCGCGCGAACCCCGCCACGTCGTGACGCGGCAGGGCGTCCAGCAGGGCGCGGATGCGGTCCGCCCGCCACGGCCCCGGCCAGTCGCGCCCCATGAACACCGGGAAGTCCGGCGGCGACGTCCGCTCGTTGCCGTTCAGCAGGTGCCCGCTCCCCGGCGCCACGATCCGCGGCAGCGCCCCGCTGCTGGCCTCCCCGACCCAGTCCCCGGCACCGCTGGCGCCATCGGCCGGGAAGCTGCCGTCGCCGGAGCGGCGCACCGGCACGCGGCCGGTGGTGAACAGTGCGATCCGGCTCCGGTCCGCCACCAGCAGGTTCTGCACCGGCGCCGTGATCAGCGCCGCCGCCCGACCCGCCGCGTCCACGTCCCCGGCCAGGTCCAGCGCCGCCAGCCCCGGCGCCGGATCCTCCGGTTGGAGGTTCTCCATCGACGCCGCCAGCACCCGTCCGCCCGTATCGGCGGGCCGCAGGATGTCGCTGATCACCGGACCGTGCCGGGTGCTGCGCACCGCCAGCACCACGTCCGGCGCGCCGCGCACGTGGATCACCTCCCGCCTCACCGCGAACGGTTGCGGCCCGTCCGGCGTCGCATACCGCCCGCCGGACGCCGGCGTCTCGACGAACAGGTCCTGGGTGTCGGCGCTGCTGCTGGTGAAGGTCCAGGCCACGTGCCCGTTCTGTCCGATCACCAGGAACGGGATCCCGGGCGCCGTCGCCCCGGTCAGGGCGAGGCCGGGCACGTCGACCCGCAGCAGGTACCAGATCGCCGGAAAGCCGAAGGCGAGATGCGGGTCGCCTGCCAGCAGCGGCGCTCCGGTGGCACTGTGCGCCCCGTCCACCGCCCACTCGTCCGATGCCTCGTCCGGCAGGGTATAAGGTGCCGGGAACCGCGGCACCGCCCGGTCGACCCGCGCCGCGAGACGCGACAGCTCCGGCACCACCCATGCCGCTTGCGGCGCCGCCGTGCTCGCCTCGTCCGGCCACAGCCCGAGCAGCCGCGCCAGCGGGACGTGCTGCGCCAGCGCCAGCCGGTCCAGCTCGACCCGCCAGTTCCCCGCCAGCGACAGCCCCATCAGCCGCCCCCACAGCAGCGAGTCCACCGGCGTCCACGGCTCCGGCCGTCCCAGCAGGAGGAACTCCGGCGCGATGAACCGGCCGCGCGCCGCGATCGCCGCGTTCACGCCCCGCGCATAGGCGTCGAACAGCGCCCGCGTGTCCGCCGGCAGCGCCGGATACGCCGCCTCGGCCAGGTGCCGCAGCCCCAGCGTGCGCATGGTGCGGTCGATCGGCAGCCCGCCGCGCCCTGCGATCTCCGACACCCGGCCCGATCCCACGCGCCGTGTCAGCTCCATCTGGAACATGCGGTCGCGCGCATGGAGGTATCCGGTCGCCACCGCCGCGTCGACGAGGTCGGCGGCCGCGATCCGCGGTATCCCGTTGTCGTCGATGCTCACCGACACCGGCTGGTGCAGCCCCGCCAGGCGCAGGGTCTGGTGCCGCGGCGGCAGCGTCGCCCACAGCACCCCGCCGACACCCAGCACGACGACCAGCAGCACCGCCCCGAGCCCGGCCGCAACGCCGCGCAGCACCCGCACCAGCAGGCCGCGACGCCGCATCAGTCGCGCAGCAGGCGGGCCGCATCCACCGCGAAGTAGCTCAGGACCCCGTTGGCCCCGGCGCGCTTGAACCCCAGCAGGCTTTCCATCATCGCCCGCTCGCGATCGATCCACCCGTTCGCCGCCGCCGCCGCGATCATCGCGTACTCCCCCGACACCTGGTAGGCGAAGATCGGCACCCCGAACCGGTCGCGCACCCGACGGATCACGTCCAGGTAAGGTGTCCCCGGCTTGACCATCACCATGTCCGCGCCCTCCCCGAGATCGAGCTCGACCTCGCGCAGCGCCTCGTCGCTGTTGGCCGGGTCCATCTGATAGGTCTTCTTGTCGCCGCGCAGCAGCCCGCCGGAGCCGAGCGCGTCGCGGAACGGCCCGTAGAACGCGCTGGCATACTTCGCCGCGTAGCTCATCAGCCGCGTGTCGATCAGCCCTCGGGCGTCCAGCGCCGCCCGGATCGCGCCGATCCGCCCGTCCATCATGTCGGATGGCGCCAGGATGTCGATCCCGGCCTGCGCCTGGTTCACCGACTGCCGCACCAGCACCGCCACGCTCTCGTCGTTGGCGACGTAGCCGTCCCGGATCACCCCGTCATGGCCGTGGTCGGTATACGGATCCAGCGCCACGTCGCCGACCAGCCCCAACTCCGGATACTCTCCCTTGAGCAGCCGCGCCGCGCGGCACATCAGGTTGTCCAGGTTGCCGGCCTCCGTGCCCTCCGCGTCCCGCCGCTCCACCGGCGTGACCGGGAACAGCGCCACCGCCGGGATGCCGAGCCGCACCGCCGGCGCCACGTGCGCCGCCAGCCGGTCCAGCGACACCCGCTTCACCCCCGGCATCGACGACACCTCGGTCTCGGTGCCGCTGCCCTCGGTGAAGAACACCGGCCAGATCAGGTCGTCCACGGCGAGGCTGTTCTCCGCCACCAGGCGGCGGGTGAAGTTGTCGCGCCGGTTGCGCCGCAGCCGGGTGGAGGGGAACTGGCCGACCGTCATCCACTGCTCCATCGCGTGCAGAGCCGCTGCATAGAACGCGCCTCGCTGGACCGGAAGGGCAGGGGCTCAGGCCCCAAGCCCGAGCCGGCTGTGGCGCCGGCTATAGCCGAAGAACACCGCCAGCCCGAGCAGCAGCCAGATCACCAGCCGGATCCAGGTCAGCCCGTCCAGCGACGCCATGATCGCCCCGCAGGACAGCACGCCCAGCACCGGCACCACCGATCCGAACGGCACCCGGAAGCCGCGCTCGCGCCCGGGATCACGCCTGCGCAGGATCATCACCCCGATGCACACGATGATGAACGCCAGCAGGGTGCCGATCGAGGTCATGTGGCCGAGCTGGCTGATCGGCAGGAACGCGCTGAGCAGGCTGGTCAGCACCATGAAGAACAGGTTGGAGCGCCAAGGAGTCTGCCAGCGCGGATGCACCGCGGAGAACAGCCGCGGCAGCAGCCCGTCGGTGGACATGGCGAAGAACACCCGGCTCTGTCCCAGCAGCAGCACCAGCAGCACGGAGGTGAAGCCGCACAGGATGCCGAAGTTCACCGCGAGCTTGAGCCAGCCGTACGGCGTCTGGTCGATGGCGGTCGCGACCGGCGCCGGGTCGTTCAGCATCCGGTGGTAGTTCAGCATGCCGGTGAGCACGAGGGAGAACGCGATATACGCCACCGTGCAGATCGCCAGGCTGCCCAGGATGCCGATCGGCATGTCGCGCCTGGGGTTCCTCGCTTCCTGCGCGCAGGTCGACACCGCGTCGAAGCCGACATAGGCGAAGAAGATCGTCCCCGCCGCCCGCATCACTCCCGAGATGCCGAACTGGCCGAAGCTGCCGGTGTTGGGCGGGATGAACGGCACGTAGTTCGCGGTCCGGATGAACGGGATGCCGAAGCCGATCACCGCCAGGATCACCGCGATCTTGATCGCCACGATCACGTTGTTGACCCGCGCCGATTCCGACACCCCGCGCATCAGCAGCAGCGACACGCACACGATCACGAACACCGCCGGCAGGTTGACCAGTCCCACCGCGCTGCTGCCGTCCGCCAGATGCACCGTCTCATAGGGCGACGCGCACAGCCTTGGCGGCAGCGACACCCCGAAGATGCCGAGCAGCTTCACCGCGTAGCGCGACCAGCTCACCGCGACCGCGGCCGCCGCCACCGCGTATTCCAGCACCAGGTCCCAGCCGATGATCCACGCCACGAACTCGCCCAGCGTCGCGTAGGCATAGGTGTACGCGCTGCCGGCGATCGGGATCATGCTGGACAGCTCGCTGTAGCACAGCCCGGCGAAGCCGCAGCCGATCGCCGCCACCAGGTAGGACAGCACCACCGCCGGCCCCGCGTTCTCCGAGGCTGCGATCCCCGTCAGGGAGAACAACCCCGCGCCGATGGTGCAGCCGATGCCCAGCGCCACCAGCGCTCCCGGCCCCAGCACCCGCTTCAGCGACGGGCCTCCCTCGGGCGCCTCGGTGAACTGCTCGATCGGCTTGCGCCGCCAGAGGGCGGATGGCTGCACCTGGGCGGCGGACTGGGACATGCGATCGGGAACTCCTGCCGGACGATGCGGTCGCCTCACCGGTTCCGGTTCACCGGACCACGGCCGAAGCCTGCACGTGCCGTGCCATCACCACCAGCCCCGCGACGCCGGTCACGGCACGATCAGCCGCCATCGGCCAGCCGCGCCAGCCGGACCGCCGTGTGCCCGCGGCTGGGCCGCAGGCTCGGCATCACCAGCAGGCAGTCGTCGTGCGGCGTGCGTATCTCGATGCCGCCGTCTCGCGCGATCAGCGTGCCGGCCTCGCGGATCACCTCGCCGCCGCGGAACGACTGGGTGAAGGAGAAGCTGCCGGTGCTGGCGGTGACCACGCTGGTGACCGCGGCGCAGCGCGGCCGCGGCGACGGCCCGGGCAGCGGCACGGACTGCATCATCCCGGTCTCGCGCAGCACCGCCCGCACCGCGATCCGCGCCGTCTCCACCGTTTCCGCCTCCCAGTGCGGCCCGGCCTCGACCAGGCAGGCGACGCGCCGGTCGTCGGGATCGGTGAACGGCCGGTAGTCGATCAGCCGCAGGCCGCTGCTGTGCCCGTGATCGGTGACCACCATGGCCGGCGTGCCCAGCGTGAGCGCGAAGCGGCGCCCCTTGTCGGTCGGCCCGCTCAGGATCAGCGGCTCGGATGGCCACAGCATCGAGTGGAGGTCGACCAGGATGTCCACCTCGTCGAACAGCGGCCTCAACTCCCGCGCCCGCGACAGCTCGACCGAGTTGCGGCGGCTGCCCAGGATGGTCTCGTCCCAGACCCGGTTCATGTCCTCGTCGACGAAGCGCGACGCCGTAGGCTGGCCCGCATCAAAGCGTGCAAACGCCTGGAGGTTGAGGAACCCCACCGACAGCCTGCCGCAGAGCGGCCTGAAGCCGGTGCGGAGCAGCTCGTCCAGCACGATGGCACCGGTGATCTCGTTGCCGTGCATCAGCGCGGTGATCGCGACGTGCGGCCCGGGCTGGCCGGAGTCGAACTGCATCACCCCCTGCAGCCCGGTGTTGCCGTCGCGCCAGGCCGACAGGTCCGGCGGCCGCAGGTGCACCTCGAAGCGCGGCAGGCGCACGGTGTTGGGCAGGCCTGGAAGCTCCGGCGCGAAGGCCGGCTCCGCGCCGCCGCCCGGCTGCCGTGCCCCGCCGGCCCCTGGCGGGTCGTCCGTAGCCGGAACGCTCACGCCGGATCGCTCATGCCGAAACGCTCATGGGCGCGTCAGGTGCCGGGCGATCCGGCGGATGAAGCCGTCGCACGCCTCGAGCTGATCCAGTGCGATCCACTCGTCCGCCTTGTGCGCCTGGGCGATGTCGCCCGGGCCGCACACGATGCTGGCGATCCCCGCATCCTGGAAGATGCCGGCCTCGGTGCCGTAGCTGACCTTGCCCTCCCGGTTGGCGCCGCTGGCCTGCTTGACCAGCCCGACCAGCGGGTGGCCAGGGTCGAGCGACAATGGCGGCAGCAGGTCCAGCGTCTCGAAGCGGAAGCCGGCCTCCGGATCCACCGCCTTCATCCAGCGCTCGGTGGTGTCGCGCAGGTGCGCCTGCATCCGCCCGAGCTCGACCGCCGCGTCGTCGCCGGGGACCGTGCGCCATTCCATCTCGAAGCTGGCGCGGCCGGGGATGATGTTCAGGATCGAGCCGCCCTCCATCAGCCCGACATGGATCGTGCTGTTCGGCGGATCGAACCCGGCTTCCCGCCGTCCGTCCGCTTCCAGGCGCCGCCCCTCCGCGGCCACCCAGGCGATCGCCTCCGCGGCGGCGTGAACGGCATTCACGCCGAGCGCCGGCTGGCTGGAATGCCCGGCCCGACCGGTCGCGGTGACCCGCACCGACAGCCGCCCCTTGTGCGCGGTGATCGGCTTCATCATCGACGGCTCGCCGACCACGCACAGCGCCGGCAGCACCTCGGGGGCGAGCTCGCGCATCAGCACGCGCGCCCCGTCGCAATCCACCTCCTCGTTGTAGCTGATGAACAGGTGCACCGGCCGGCGCAGCTCCAGCGCCAGCAGGTCCGGCACCGCCGCCAGGGCGGACGCGACGAACCCCTTCATGTCCACCGCCCCCCGCGCGGTGGCACGGCCGTCCGCCAGATGCAGCGCGAACGGGTCCGTGCTCCAGTCCTGCCCGTCCACCGGTACCGTGTCGACGTGACCGGACAGCGCCAGCCCGCCTCCAGCCTCCGGGCCGAGCAGGGCATGAAGATTGGCCTTGGTCCCGGTCGCGTCGAAGCTCAGGCGGCTCTGGACGCCGAACCCGTCGAGGTAGTCGCGGATCCAGTCGATCAGCTTCAGGTTGCTGTTGCGGCTGGTCGTGTCGAACGCGACCAGCTTCTCCAGGATCTCGACGGTGGACAGGCGCTCCGGGCTCGGCATGCAGGCATCCTATACGCGGCTGGTGCCGCGGCAATGGCCGCCGAGCGTCCCGCGGGGCGAACCGGATCTCCCACGCACTTGCCGGACCCCCACACTTGCCGGACATCGGGCGCGCCGCCAGGATCGGCTGACCCGATGCCGAACGCTTCTCCCGGTCTGCACCCGCTGCACCGCGCCTGGCAGGCCCTGCCGGCGCGCCCGCGCCGCCTTTGGCTGGCGCGCGGCAGCGCCTGGCTAGCACCGCGGCCGGACACGGTGCCGCCGGCGCGTTGCGGCGGCGTGGTGGTCGGCGGCGAGATCGAGCGCTCCTCCGGGCTGGGTGAGGGGGCCCGGATCATGGTCCGGGCGCTGGCGCAGATGGCCGTGCCCCACGCCGCGGTGCCGGCCGGGCCGGGGATCGGGATCCGGGACGCCGGGCAATGGCCGGACCACGCCGCACTGGTGCTGCACGTCAACGCGCCGCAGCTCCCTGCCGCCCTGCTCGGGTTCGGACGCCGCGCCCTGCGCGGTCGACGCGTGGTCGGCTACTGGGCCTGGGAACTCCCGGTGGTGCCCGACACCTGGCGCCCGGCGCTGCGCCACGTGCACGAGGCCTGGGTGCCGTCGCGCTTCACCGCCGCCGCCCTCGAGCCGCTGCTGCCGGGCCGCGTCCGCGTGGTGCCGCACGCGGTGGCGCTGGCGCCGCCCGTGCCCTCCGCCCTGGACCGCCAGGCGTTCGGCCTGCCGGAGCGCGCGGTCGTCGTGCTGTGCTGCTTCAACCTGGCATCGAGCTTCGCGCGCAAGAATCCGCTGGCCGCGATCGCGGCGTTCCGGCAGGCCTTCGGCGACCGGACCGACCGGCTGCTGCTGCTGAAGGTGAGCCATGCCGAGCACTACGCATCCGACCTCGCGCTGCTCCAGGACGCCCTGGCGGGTGCGCCCAACATGCGCCTGGACACCCGCCTGCTGCCGGACGCCGACATGCACGCCCTGACCCGCGCCTGCGACGTCGTGCTGTCGCTGCACCGCAGCGAAGGCTTCGGCCTGGTGCCCGCGCAGGCGATGCTGCTCGGCCGCCCGGTGGTGGCGACCGACTGGTCGGCGACAGCGGAGTTCATCGACGACACCTGCGGCATGCCGATCGGCTACCGCCTGGTTCCCGCCCAGGACCCGCGCGGCGTGTTCGAGGCGCCCGGTGCGGTCTGGGCCGAGGCCGACATCGGCCAGGCCGCCGCCGCCCTTCGCTGCCTTGCCGACTCCGCCGAACGCCGCACCGCCCTCGGCGAGGCCGCGCACCGTGCGGCGACCGCGCGGCTCGACGGCGCCGCCCTGCGCGCCGCCCTCGACGGCATCGGGGCGCCGCGCGCGTGAGCGCCCGACGGCCGGTCAGGGTGCTGGTCTGGCAGTGGGGCCGTCGCGGCGCCGGGCCGCGCGTGGCGATCGAGATGGCGGCCGGGCTCGGCGCGCTGCCGGACTGCGACGCGATGCTGTCGCTTTCCACCGGCGCCGAGATCCTGGGCCGGCAGGAGGTGCCCGGCATCCTGCTGGTGCCGACCTACCGCAACCTCCCCGGCTACCTGGTCCGCCTGCTCGGCGCCCCGTTCCGACGACGCGCGCTGGACCGGCGCGTGGCGGCGCTGCGTCCGGACGTGGCGATCTGCGCCATGCCCGGCCCGCTCGACCTGGAGATGGCGGCCGCGCTGCGCCGGCTCGGGATCCCGTTCCTGGTGGTGGTGCACGATGCCGACCGCCATCCCGGCGACGGCTCGCCGGCGCAGACCCTGCTGCAGCGCCGCCTGATCGCCCGTTCCGACGGCCTGGTGGCGCTCACCCGCCACGTCGCCGACCGGCTGGGGCAGCAGGGCGCCGCCGCCGGCCGGACCCTGCTGATGGCGAGCCTGCCGCCCTTCGTGTTCGGCCCGCCGCCGCTGCCGCCCCTGTCGCATGGCGGCCGTCTGCGCCTGCTCTGCTTCGGCCGCCTGCTGCCCTACAAGGGCCTCGACCTGCTGGCCGACGCGTTGCGCCCTCCCGGCCTGGAGCAGCGGCTCGCGGTGCGCGTGGTGGGGCAGGGGCCATGGACCCCCGAGCTGTCCCGGCTGGCGGCGACCCCCGGGGTGCAGGTCGAGAACCGCTGGGTGCCGGAGGAGGAGGTCGCCGCCCTGATCGCCTGGGCCGACGCGGTGATCCTGCCCTACCGCGAGGCCAGCCAGAGCGGCGTCGCGGCTGCCGCGATCGCCGCCCGTCGCTGGGTGGTGGCAACGCGCGTCGGCGGCCTGGCCGAGCAGTTCCGCGAGGAGGCCGGCGCGATCCTGTGCGCCCCCGACCCCCGCGCGCTGCGCGGCGCGATCGAGACCCTGCTGGCCGACCCGCCGCCGTTGCCCGACGCCGAGGACCCGCGCTGCGCCTGGTCCGGCGAGGCGGCCCGGCTGCTGGACGGGATCGCGCGCGAGGTGCTGAAGCGTGCCGACCCGCCGTGGCCGCCCGGCCTGCCTGCGGAGCCGGCCCCCGCGGACGCCGCCGCCGCGCCCTGAGGCCGCATCGGCCGGCCGCCTGCCTGCCCTCGTACACCTTCAGCCGGGCGCCGAGCAGCTTCTCGATCGCCCGCAGCGACGCCCGCGCGGTGCGCCCGACCCGGTGTACTTATGCCTCGGCGACCTCAGCAGGCG
Organism: uncultured Acetobacteraceae bacterium; assembly: GCA_964249735.1. Taxonomy (GTDB): domain Bacteria; phylum Pseudomonadota; class Alphaproteobacteria; order Acetobacterales; family Acetobacteraceae; genus Lichenicola. The sequence continues at coordinate 28,799 of CAXUDP010000017.1, forward strand.
CCACTCGCGCAGGTCCGGGCCAGGCTGTCTCAGGGGATCCCGGGAACGAACGTTGCGCCCTGGAACGGGTCGACGGGTCGCGGCGGCTCCGCGCTTCCAGCCCGGCCTTGCAACCGCGCGGTCCGCAACCCCGGACGCGGCCAGTGCAGCCCCGCCGGGATGCGGATGGCCGCCACGGGCAGCTGATCGGCCGCCGCTCCGGCCGAAACGATGCCGGCCGGCAGGAGAGCGTTCATCGCCGTCGTGATGCCCAGCCGCATGACCAGGACCGCCGGGCTCGTCTCCGTAAGGGACCTGATCCTGCCGCGGGAGCAGGGCGTCTGCGCGCGTTTCCTCCGGCAGCTCCTTCCCTCAAGCCAGGACGGCGTCCTTGAACACCCCCGGCGTGATCCCCAGCCGCTGCCGGAACGACGCCACGAAATGGGCGGTCGATCCAAAGCCGGTCTGGAACGCGACGGCGCCCACCGTCTGGTCTGGCTGCGTCAACAGGGTTCGCGCGTGCTCGATCCGCCGCCGCATCACCCAGGCGTAGGGCGTCTCCCCCACCGTTTCCCGGAACGCCTTGATGAAGTGGTGCTTGCTCAGGCCTGCCGCCTGCGCCAGCTCAACCAGCGACGGCGACAGCGACGTCGGCTCCTCGAGCCGCGCCTGAACCAGGTCATTGATGCGCCTGAGCGCCGTGCTGGTCACCCCGCCGCGCCGTGAGGCCGCCAGCCGGTCGGAAGGCCGTCCGAGAACCTCGGCCAGCCGGCAGGCAACCGAATGCAGCAGCAGGTCGGATTGGCTGTCGCTGGTGCGCAGCGCGCTCAGCGCAACCATCGCGCTCCGCTCGATGCCGGCATCGTGCTCGTTGAACAGCGGGCTCACCGGCTTGACCCGCGCCTCGGTCACTTCTTCGATCAGCCGCAGCGACACCGCGATCTGCAGCACCTTCGCCTGTCCTTCAATGTTGAAGATGGTGCGCTCCGCCGGATCGATGATGGTGATCGCTCCCACGGACGCGGACCTGCGGCACATGTCGGACCGTGTCCGCCGCTCGATCTGATAGCAGGCCGACAACGCCACCATGATCGGGACATCCGGGCCTCCGCCGATCTCGCGGCGACCGGATCCATGCTGTGCACGCGCGACCCTGAAGACCGGCAGCCCGTTCTCGACGATCGAACGCACAAGCGGCCTCGCCTCGCCGGCCGGCGGCGCCACCTCATCTGTTCCTGATCTCGTCTGCATCGAAACCATCCGCGGAAAGGAGGACGATCGGTGCGGCAGCTGGGCAGTTCGCTTGCCGCGGCGCAGGCCCGCGACCCGAGGCTGCGCTGAACTGGAGGCCTGGACAAGCAGGCGGGCGGCAGCCTACCGCGCCCGGTCCCTGATTCCCGCTATTTTCTGATACCGGCCTGATCCTGGAGCCGAGCATAGAACCGGTGGCGAACAGGAGAAGATCATGACCGCACAACGATCGATCAGCAGACCGATCTACAACCGGTCGAACAGGAACCGCGGGATGCTTCCCGGACTGAGGCGCTGCTCGATGAGAACGCTGTTGCTCGCGGCTGCGACGACGTTCAGCCTCGGCAACATGGCTTCGGCTCGAAGTGCTGGCGATCCCGTCGGTCCGGGACTGCCGGACTGGCCAGGCTACGGCAGGCCATCCAGCCTGGTCGTGTTCGGAGACCTTCTCTCGGACAACGGCAACGCGGCTGCCGTGGAAGAGTCGCTCGGCCTGTCGCCGAGCTACCTGACGACACCCTATTCCTCGACCGGCGACTTCTCCGACGGCCCGAAATGGACCACGGACCTCGCCCTGAGCCTTGGGCTTTTCAGCCCGTCCCAGCAGGAGAACTTCGCCTACGAGGGCGCCACCGCCGGCTCGCTCGGCACCACATCCAGCCCGGTCAACCCGACGGGAGGCCTGACGCCGCTCGACACCTTTGCCGGGCAGATCGATCGGTTCGCGCAGCAACAGGGCCGCTTCTCGTCCGATCAGCTGGTTTCCGTCACGTTCGGCGGCAACGACATCTTCCTCGCCAGCTCGCTGGCGCTTGCGGGCAAGGCGAACTCGTCGCAGGTCATCTCCGACAGCATCGCCGCGACCGTGACCGGGTTGACGCGGCTGGCGGACCTCGGAGCCAAGCACATCCTGGTTTCCAACTCGCCCGACGTCACCTTCGCGCCCATCTTCTCGACCGCCGAGTTCAAGGCGAGTGGTGCCACGGTCGCCGGGGTCGAGGCTCTCGTGGACGAGTACAACAGCAGGCTTTCCGTCGCGCTGAGCGCGTTCAAGACGGCGACGGGCCTGGACGTGAAGACGCTCGACCTGCACACCCTGTTCGACGACATCGTCGCCAGGCCGCAGGACTACGGGTTCAGCGACGTCACCCAGCCGATCCTGTCCAGTCTGCCCGGCACCGGCTCGCAGCCGATCTACAACACGGCGATCAACGGCAAGAACCCGATAGTCCTGTTGACGACGCTTTTCATCGACCCGTTGTTCGACACCACCGAGCTCGGCCAGATCCTCATCGCCGCGACCGCGCACGAGACGCTGGCCGGGGGCGGCAACCACCCGTAAGGGCGACCTCGCGCGTGGCAGGCGTGGATGGCCGAGCCACGTGTCGGCGAGGCTCCGCCAGCGGCCCTGTCGGAACCGGCCTGGCGGCGCCCTGGACGGCTGGCCTGGCGGTCCCGGCAGAAGGTGAACGGATCGGCCTGCCGGGGTGAGCCGCGTGTGGCCTGCCCCGCCTGGATGCAGGCCACCGGACGGGGAAGGTCCGGAGGCATCGCGGGAGCGGGACGAGGCGCAAGCATCACGCGCCGGAGGAGACCCGCCACCGGTGGCGGGTCGCGTATGGCGGCCTGAAGCTGCTGGGGAAGGTGCTGATCGAGCGGTGGCGCACGCACCGCGACGCCGCCCGTCCTTCGGCTACCTTCCGCTGGCACCGGAGCGGCCGCGCACCGTCCCCCGATGGTCCACCGACACGTGCCTCGGGCCGCTCGATGGAGGCCGGTGGCCCGGACGTGCGGCAATCACCCCGCCGGCGCCCTCCGGCGTCGGCGCCGCCGTGGTCGGACCACGAGCCAAGGCCGCCACCTCCCCGGGCAGGCCCGGACCCTCCGCGAACGTCGGTGAACTTTCCGTCCAGACCGCCAGACCTCCGTCAGCCGGCCGCCTGCCTGCCCTCGTACACCTTCAGCCGGGCGCCGAGCAGCTTCTCGATCGCCCGCAGCGACGTCCGCTCGGCCGGCGCGCAGAAGGTGACGGCGATGCCGCGCCCCCCCGCCCGCGCGGTGCGCCCGACCCGGTGCACGTACGCCTCGGCAACCTCCGGCAGCTCGAAGTTGACCACGTGGGTCAGGCCGTCGATGTCGAGCCCGCGCGCCGCCACGTCGGTCGCCACCAGCGTCGGGAACGCGCCCGCCCGGAACTCCGCCAGGGTGCGGTCGCGCTGCGCCTGGCTCTTGTCGCCGTGCAGGACCCCCGCCCGCACCCCGGCCCGGTCCAGCGCCGCCACCAGCGCGTCGGCGCCCTGCCTGGTGCGGGTGAACACCAGGCTGCGGCCCATCCGGCCGCGACGCAGCAGCTCGACCAGCAGCGGAGCCTTCTCCCGCGCCTCCAGGAACACCACCCGCTGGTCGATCCGCGGCGCCGGCGTGGCCGCGGGCCCGGCCGCCACCGACACCGGGTCGCGCAGCAGCTGCCGCGCCAGCGCCGCGATGTCCGGCGGCATGGTGGCCGAGAACAGCAGCGTCTGCCGCTCCCGTGGCAGGACCTGCACGATCCGCCGCACCTCGTCGATGAAGCCGAGGTCGAGCATGCGGTCCGCCTCGTCCAGCACCAGGATCGCGGTGTCGTCGAGCCGCAGCGCCCCGTCGGCCAGATGGTCCAGCAGCCGCCCCGGCGTCGCCACCACGACCTCGACCCCGCCGGCCAACGCTTTCGCCTGCTTGCCCTTCGGCACGCCCCCCACCAGCACCGCCGTGCGCAGGCGCGTCTGCCGGCCGAGCGCCCGGACGGTTTCGCCGACCTGGCCGGCCAGCTCGCGGGTCGGCACCAGCACCAGCGCCCGGCCGCCCTCGCCCTCCAGCAGCCGGTGCAGGATCGGCAGCACGAAGGCGGCGGTCTTGCCGGTGCCGGTCTGCGCGATGCCCAGCACGTCCCGCCCGGCCAGCACCGCCGGGATCGCCTGCGCCTGGATCGGCGTGGGCACCCTGTACCCGACCTTCTGCAGGACGGCCAGCAGCGGCTCGGCCAGGCCGAGGGAGGAAAAGTCGCTCATGGCACTGGCTCATCCGCGGGCAGGGAACCGTGGTGTCCGGCGCGGCAGCGGCGTTGGAGGCCACCCCGGCCTGCCTGTCAAGCCGCCGACACCGACGGCAGTGTTTCGGCCTGAACCTGATCGTCCTTGACGAGCGGCAGCCCGAGAGGCGCAGCTTCCTGCAGGCACGGACGCAGGCAGGAGGCGAAATGCAGATCGTTGTTCATGTTCCCGACGAGCAGGTCGACCGCGTCCGGGCGAGACTGCCTCCCCCGAACATGGGGCTTCTCGAGGCGGTGGCCCTCGACGCGCTGCTTCGCTTTCTCGCGCGGGTCGAGGCCAGCCAGGACTCCCCGTTCTCGCTCATCCGGGGAGATTGAGCTCGGAGGAGCGTGTCGCATGACCGACGACAGGACCCTGTCGAGATCTGGCGATCGGCGTTCGTCGAGGTGTTCCGCAAGGCTCGCGAACCAGGCGACGTTCATCAAGCTCGCGACCGATGCGATCGCCCGGGAAACACAGGGGGAGCATCCGTTCCGGCAACGCGTCGCTGCCGCCCTCGATCCGCGCCGACCTCGAACCGGGGCACCACCCCTTCGACCATCGGATTGACGCCGGCAAGGCGGGCTCGCACAAGCGGCCCATGCAGGACCAGATGGTACGGGACAGCAGGCCCGTCGCGGCACGCGTCGCTCCCACGCCGGGCGTGATCCTGACCGAGGGCTATGCCGGGCTGGAGGCGCAGGCGGTCGGCCTCGCTGAGCGCGCCGGCATCGTCGCCGAACGCCGCACCCTCATCGCAGCACGGCCCTGGCGCTGGATCCCGGCCCGCATCTGGCCGGCCCCGCTCGCCGCGGTGGGCGGCCTGTCCGGCCTGCCGGACGGGCTGGTGCTGACCGTCGGCGGCACCGGCGCCGCCGTCGGCGCGGCGCTGCGCCGGCAGGGACGCCGGGTGGTGCAGATCCAGAACCCGCGCATGCGGCTGGACCGCTTCGACCTGGTGGTGGCCAACCGCCACGACGAGATCGACGGCCCGAACGTGCTGCTGTCGCGCACCGCCCTGCACCGGGTCACGCCCGCCGTGCTGGCCGACGCCCGCCGGCACTGGACCCCGCGTCTGGCCCACCTGCCCAGGCCGCTGGTGGCGGTGCTGGTGGGCGGCGCCAACGGCCGGTTCCGGCTCGGACCCGCCGAGGCGGAGGCGCTGTCGGACGGCCTCGCCGCCCTGGTCCGCGCCGACCGCGTCGGCCTCGCCATCACCCCCTCCCGCCGCACCGGCGCCGCCGTGCGCGCGGTGCTGGAGCGCCGCCTGTCGCCGCTCGGCGCCTTCCTTTGGGACATGACCGGCGAGAATCCCTATCTCGGCCTGCTCGCCTGCTCGGACGCCATCGTCGCCACCGCCGACAGCGTGTCCATGGTGTCCGAAGCCGCCGCGACCACGGTTCCCGTCGCCGTGGTGCCGCTGCCCGGCCGCTCCCGCCGGATCGGCCTGTTCCTCCAGGGCCTGATTGACGCCGGCCGTGTTCGGATTTTCAACGGCACGCTGCCCCATGGGCCGGCGACTCCGCTGGACGACACCGCACCGGTCGCGGCCGAGCTGTGCCGCCGACTTGGCCTGCCCGACCCTTCACACCCGTAGCGCCGGGAGCGCGACGCCCCATGCTCGACATCCACACCTACGACGCGCGCCAGGGCGGCAACGTGCTCTACAAGGCGCTGGCCCATCCCCTGGCCGCCGAGGCGCTGTCCGCACTGGGCGACCGCCTGCGCCGCCAGGGCCCGCTCGCGGTGTTCGACCCCGACGGCGCCGCCGCCATGCTGTTCGCGCTGCATCCCGACCTTCCTCCCGCGACCGCATGCTACGTGCAGGACGTGTCGCTGGTCGGCCGCCCGATGCTCCGCACCGAGGCGCTGCCGCTGACGGCTCTGCCCTCCTGCGACGCAGCCACGCTGCTGGTCACCGCGTTCGACGCCGGCCGGATACTGGCCCGGATCGGCCACCTGCTGCCGCGCGGCATGCAGGTGGCGACGCTGGACGACGCCCGGCTGCCGGCGGAAATGCTGACCTCCGGCCGCGCCTATCTCGACCGGCTCAACTTCGCCACCAACTACGCTTTCTTCCGCGAGGCCGACGGCCTGTCCACCCGCCTGGTGACCGCGAACTACTGGGCCTCCTACGGCGCACGGGCGGTCAGGCTCTGGCTGCGGCTGTTCGACGAGGCCGGCCACCCCCTGGCGACCTGGGAGGAACCGCTGCCCGCCGGCGCCGGCGGCGTCACCATCGACAGCCGCGCGGTGCGGCGCCGCTTCGACCTGCCCCCGTTCCGCGGCCAGCTCTTCGTCCATGCGATCAACGTGTCCGGCCACGACGTGGTCAAGTACGCCCTCGACACCTACGACAACGACGACGGCTCCGGCGGCGGGAGCCTGTCCGTCACCCACGACGCCAACGCCTGGCCCTCCGACCGCTACGCCAACCTTCCCGCCCCGCGCCCCGACGAGACGGTGGTGCTCTGGCTGCAGAACAGCCACGCGGTGCCGATCCCCGCCGGCGCCGTCAGCCTGGACCGCATGGGCGCCGGGACGCCGGTATCCCTCCCGTTCGCTGTGCCTCCCTACGCCAGCGTCGCCGTGGACGTGTCGGCGCACCTGCCCGGGCTGCATTGGCCGGCGCAGGTCGAGCTGCGCGCCGGCCGCCACGTGGTGCGCCCGCGCTACGAGGTGACGCGGGGCGGCCGCCGACGCATCGCCCACCTCAACGTCGAGCGTGCCGACCTCCTGCCCGATCCCGGCATCCCGACCCTGCCGCCGACCCTGGGCCGCGGCTACCTGCTGCCGTTCCCGGTGCTGCCGCCGGACCGGTTCCGCTCGATCGTGCAGCCGACCCCGATGGCCGAACGGCAGCAGGACCTGCCGCTGCGCCTGGACGTGTTCGACACCGCCGGCGCCAAGGTCGCCGAACGATACCTCGGCCGCCTGCCGCGCGACCACGCCCTGGCGCTCGACCTGTCGGAACTGGACGCGCCCGAAGGCCACGCCGAGCTGGTCTACGACTTCCGCGACGGCGGCTCGGCCGACGGCTGGCTGCACGCCCTGGTGCGCTACGAGCACCTGGCCAGCGGCCACGTGGCGGAAACCAGCTTCGGCGCCCACATCTTCAACACCGCGATGACCTACCGCGACGAGCCGCAATCCTATTCCGGCCCACCGCCCGGCCTGTCCACCCGCCTGTTCCTGCGCCTGGGCGACCGGCGCCGCCGCTCCTTCGCGGCGATGATGTATCCGGCTTCCGCGCCCTGGCACCCCAGCTCCCGCACCCAGCTGGTGCTGCACGACGACACCGGTGAGGTGCTGGGCGAGCGGTCGGTCGAGATCGCCTGCTCCGGCTCCACCATGCTCTGGCCGCACCTGCTGTTCAGTGAGGAGCTGCTCGGCCTGGCCGGCCCGCACGGCTACGTGCTGGTGCGCGACACCACCTGCCGCCTGTTCGGCTACCATGGCCTGATGGAGGAGAACGGCGCCTTCTCCCTGGACCACATGTTCGGCTTCTGAACGACGTTCATGTTGGCGCACGTTTCCGGGCAGCGCGACCAACGCGAACCCGTCAGCTTCGGCCGAGCCAAGGGCAAGAGCCCGCCACAGCATCCGGTTGACCTGCGACTGCCAAGCCAGTCCCGAAGCCCGCAGGCGTTCCAGCACGTCCTGATCCGGCGGGGGCGATCGGTCGTCGAGCGGACCAGTGGACGTCGGCGCGGTCCCTAGGAGGTCGCGCTTCGGCTGGCCCGGCTGCTGGCGCACCATCTTGTGCATCCGGCAACCGCCTGACACGCAACCGCTACTTTCTGGGGAATAGGCGACTGTCCCGGGCGCACGACCGGATCATGCCGAGCCAGGAACGAAGAAGAACAAGTCAAGATCGACTGCCGGGATTTGACACGAATGCCGGTATCTGACGCGAACCTGCAAAATCCGACCTGAGAGGGTCGGTCGTCACTCGCAGACTAGACCATTGGTAAGACTACGCGAGGATGGTGGGCGCGACAGGGATTGAACCTGTGACCCCCGCCGTGTGAAGGCGATGCTCTACCGCTGAGCTACGCGCCCATCCGCTGCGACGGCGCGCTTTGTATGGGCAAATTCCCGCACCGGCAAGCCCCGCGCCCTGGGTCCGCTACCGCTTCCCGCGCCGCTCGCGGTCGAACAGGATCCCGGCAGTCAGGAGATAGACGCACGCCCCAGCCAGCACCACCGCCTGCCACACCGGGAAGCTCCGCCCCGCCCCCGGTGCCGCGGCGAGGAACCCGTGCAGGTCGAGACCGAATACCAAGCCGTTGATCGCCACCACCACCAGCCCGATCCAGAGCCCCGTCGCGCCGCGCATCCGCCTGTCCCGCCGTCCTGCCGCGAGCCCAGCATGCCTCGGACCGCCGGGCACCGCGAGGGGCGGCATACCCACCTGGATCGCCTCTCCCGGTGTCCCGGGTCAGCCGATCCGGATGTGCCGGACGACGTCCGGAATTTCGGACCGGCTCAGGTTCATCTCCGCCAACTCGCGGTCCGAGCACTGCGCCAGTTCCTGGCCCAGCCGGGCCCGTTCGCGTCGCACCGCACGGTGCGACCGCACGGTGGCGAGGATGGACCGGAAGATGTCGAGGCGGCCTGTGTCCTGGCGGGTCTCGACCGGATCTGCCGTGATGGTCATGTGAGCCTCCAACTACATATGCTGCAACGCAACATACGCCTCTGGAGCGGCATCGTCCACTTGTTCGCTGCACCGCAACATGACGTGTTGGTGACACGTGGGCGGCAGCCCGTCACCCGATCGGCTCAAACCAGGCGCCGCAACCTCCACACCAGCGGCACGGTCGACAGCGCGGTCAGACCGGCCGCCAGCACCCCGAACAACTGCCCGACGCGGTCGCCGAGCTCGCCATAGGCGATCGGGGCGAGGGCGCCCGCCCCGATCACCGCGGTATAGAACACGGCAAAGGCGCGACGGGTGTCGCCCCGGGGCGCCAGTTCCGGCACCGTGGCGTAGAGCAGCGACGACGTGCCGTTGAGGACGATGCCCAGCACCGGCAGCAGCACCAGCGTGGCGCCGAGCGGCAGAAGCTGCGTCGCGACGATCAGCACGGTCGTGGCCACCTCGGTGGCGATCACGCTCCGCACCACCCCGAACCGGTCGCCCAGCGCGCCGCACGCCGCCTTGCCCAGCGCGCCGCCCGCAAACACCGCCGCGAACCCGAAACCGACCGTCGCCCCCGCGGCTTCCTTCCCATGCAGAAGGAACGGCAGGAACAGCAGGTAGCCCATGCGGGTCGCGGTATCGAGCCCGCCGACCGCGAGAAGCAGCCCAAAGCCCGAGCGGCCCGCCGAACCCGCACCCCCCGCCTGGTCCGGCGCCGCGATCACCGGCCGCCGCGGCAGCATCGGCAACAGCGCCACCGCCACCGCCACGCCCGCCACGGCCATCAGCCTCAGGATCGGCCGCCACGCCATGACGCCGAGCAGCAGCGCGACCACCGGCGGGAACGCCGCCTTCCCGAGGTCGCCGGCGAAGTTGTAGATCCCGAGCGGTCGGCGCCCCGCCTGCCCATAGGCCTGCGACACCAGCAGCGACGCCTGCGGATGCTGGGCGCTCGACCCCAGGCCGGCCAGCAGCAGGCCGAGGGCGAGTGCCGCGATCCCGCCCGGGAGCGCCATCACCTCGAAACCCGCGGCGGCGACCAGGCTCGCCCACACCAGCGTCAGGCGCGACCCGAGCCGCGCCGTGGCGCCGGCCGCCGGAACCTGCAGCCCGCCCATGGTCCCGTAGTACGGGCACCGGATGACCGCGAGGCCGGTGAAGGACAGCCCGTATTCCTTCTGCCACACCGGCAGCAGCACGTAGAGCAGGTCGGTGTAGCCGTCGTGCAGCATGTGCGCGACGCAGGCCCCGGCCAGGCTGCGCCGCCGCCCGGACGCATCGCCGGCCGTCTCCGGTTCCTGCCATCGATGAACCGGAACCGTCGATCCGTCGCCCTGTGCCATGAACCTCGCTCTATACCCCTGAGCGTTGCGCAACCAAGAGCTCCGGTCACCACACCTGTGACGGAGGCTCACCGATCATGCGCAGACTTCCTCCCTTCGCGGCTCTCCGCGTGTTCGAGGTCGCCGCACCGGAAACCTGGCTGGGCCAGCGCCTGTTCGTGCGCGTCGGCCGCGGCAGAATGGCGACGCCGGCGGCACGCACCTTCGCCGAGGAGGTCAGCCTGTGCTTCGAGCGGGTGACCGCGGCGGCGGACGCGTCGGCACGCCGGCAGCGCCAAAGGTCCTGCGCGTCAGCGCGCCGACGACGCTGGCGATGCACTGGCTGATCCCGCGCCCGCACCGGTTCCACCGGAGGCGGCCAGAGGCGGGGTGTCGGTCTCGACGACGACGACGCTCCACGACGAGCTGCGCGGCGGCTTCAACGTCGCCATCCACCGGCAGCCGGCATCGGGCGGCCAGGGAAGCGGCCAGAGGAGCGGCCAGGGGCCCCGGGCGCAGCACCAAGCGACGCCCTTCCTCCGCGAGGCCGACACGCTCGTCGCCAGCCCCGCCCCCCTCGCGGACGTCGCCCTCCGCACCGACGCGGACATCCTGGGCGCCACCCGGCTCGCGACGGAAACCGACCGCGCGAAAGGGCCGACTGGCTGGCCGCCGCCGGCCTGACGCACCCGACCGGCCGTCGCCACCTGTTCGACCACTTCTTCACAGGTCAGCCGGTCGTCGACGGGCTCGGCTTCGGCATCGGGCCACATCCCGCCCTCGAGGCCTGCTCGGAGCGGGACGGCTGGTCGCGCCATTCCCGCCGATCGACGTTGCGCGTCCCGGCTACGTCGCCCGCACCCCGTTCGACGCCGACAAGACACCGTCGCTGCACGCGTTCCCGGCCTGGCTCGTCGCGGAAGGCGACCGGCCTCCCCCTGCCGGTGACGGCTGACGGCCTGCTGCCGGTCGACGACGCATGGCCGACCGACACGCCGCCGCCGCTGCGACCGGTTCCTCGGGAGATCGTTCGGGAGCGGTCGACCTGAACGCGTCGGAGCGCAATAACCGGCGACTGCGCGAGACCCCGGCCGATATCCGACGAACTCGCCTGCGGCCAAGCGGATCCACGATTCCGGACCGGAGCCCTGGAACGAGGAGCTCGAGGCCGAGCCACCCGTCCTGATCCGGCCCGCACAAACCCGGCGAAGGCAAGCCTGGCGTAATCGCTGCCTGGTTGGCCTGCTCGCCGCGGCGCGTCATCCTGAAGCAGGTCCGACCCCTCGCGGCTCCAGCGGGCGAACGAAGACAAGGATACCATCGTGCTGCTTCGTATCTGCGGCGTGCTGACCCGCTACTTCCCGTTCATCCTGGTTGCCTTCGCGGTGCTGGCGTACCTCACGCCGGCGCAGTCGGGGCTGCTGTCACCGGGGGTGCCGTTCTATATCGGCACCGTCATGCTGGCGATGGGCCTGACCATGGGGGTTGCGGACTTCCGGATGGTGCTGTCCCGTCCCACGACCGTGATCCTCGGCGTGTGCCTGCGCTACCTGCTGATGCCGCTGGTCGCCTTGCTGGTCACGAAGCTCCTGCGCCTGCCGGCGCCTCTCGCGGCCGGCTTCATCCTGGTCGGCTGCTGCCCGAGCGCCGTGGCATCCAACGTGATGACCTTCCTGTCCAGGGGCAACACCGCGTTGTCGGTCACCATCTCCTCGTGCAACACCATCCTGGCGCCGATCCTGACCCCCTTCATCTTCCTGCTCCTGGCCGGCTCGCTGATCCCGGTGCACGCGACCGGAATGCTGATCGACATCGCCAGGATCGTGCTTCTGCCGGTGTCGGCCGGCGTGCTGATCCGGATGACGGCCGCGAGGCTGGTGCAACCGGTCATCCCCTACCTGCCGGCGGTGTCCACCATTGCCCTGATCCTGATCGTCATGGCCGGCGTCGCGCTGAGCGCCAGCCGGTTCGCATCGGTCGGCCTGATCGCCTTTATCGGCGTCGTCCTGCACAACGGCCTGGGCCTCGCTCTCGGCTATCTCGCGTCGCGCAAGCTGTTCCGGATGACGCAGGCGGACTCCCAGGCGATCACCTTCGAGGTCGGCCTGGAGAACACCGGCCTCGCCATCGCGCTGGCGATCGGCCACCTCGACCCGGTGGCGGTGATCCCGGCCGCCATCTTTGGCGCCTGGCACAACGTCACCGGCTCCGCGCTGGCGCGGTGGTGGGCATCGCGGATCGAGACGGCGCGGGCGACCGGTCTTCCCGGGAAGCGCGACCTGCCGGGCTGAACCCGCAGGCCGGTTCACCCCCGGCCACGGATCACCTGCGCCAGCTCGGTGGCGCGGTTGTCGGTCAGGCTGGACAGGAAGTCGTTGACCAGGCGGTAGCTGTCCTCCAGCCCCGTCGCCTCGCCCGGCGCGGACTCCCCCATCAGCCCCAGGATCCGCGAGGCGCGATACGACAGCCCCGGCCCGGCGCCCGACGCCAGCAGCTCGCGCGCCGCGTCGGAGCAGGAGTCGAGCAGCGTGTCGACCGCCGCGTAGGCGCCGATCTCGATCTCCATCTTGCGCGTGTGGGTGAAGATCTTGTCCCGCGCCAGCGCCTTGGCGCCAGCCACGCCGGCGGCCACCGGCGCGCTGCCGGCTTCCACCAGGCTGCCGGCGAACCGCCCCTGCAGGATCGCCGGCGCGTTGCGGAAGAATGCGGCCACGCAGTCCTCGATCAGCAGGTCGACCGCCTGGCCGCGCAGCCAGCGCACCCGCTGCCGCTCCGAACGGCCGCCGCGGTAGGCGTCGTAGCGCTGCCGGACCTCAGCATTCATCACCGACAGCAGCAGCCCCTCCACCTCGCCGGTGTGCAGGAGCTTCATCTCGATGCCGTCCTCGATGTCGATGATGGCGTAGCAGATGTCGTCCGCCGCCTCGACCAGGTAGGCCAGCGGGTGGCGGCAGAAAACCCCGGGCTCGATTTCCAGCAGCCCCATCGAGCGCGCGATGGTCAGGAACGCCTCGCGTTCGGAGGCGAAGTAGCTGAACTTGCCCGGCCGGTAGGCCCGCGCATGCAGCGACGACCAGGGATATTTGATGAAGCTGCCCAGCGTTGCATAGGTCAGCCGCAGCCCCACCGTGTCGACCAGGCTGGTGAGCAGGCGGAAGCCCTGCGCGTTGCCCTCGAAGGTGTTGAGGTCCTCGACGCAGGACGGCCGCATCCCCTCGAAGAACCCCGCCGGCCGCTTGGCGTACCAGCCGCGGATCGCGAACTCGCCGGCGTGTCCGAACGGCGGATTGCCGATGTCGTGCGCCAGGCACGCCGCCTGCACGATCGCCGCCACGTCGGCCGCCACCACGCCGTCGGGCAGCTCTCCCTGCACCTGCAGCCGCTTGCCGGTCAACTCGCCCAGCGAGCGGCCGACGCAGGACACCTCCAGGCTGTGGGTGAGGCGGTTGTGCACCCGGTCGTTCTGCGGCAGCGGATGCACCTGGGTCTTGCGCCCGAGCTTGCGGAACGGCTCGGAGAAGATCAGCCGGTCGTGGTCCTTCTGGAACTCCGACCGCCCGGTGGCGGGGGCCCGTCCGCCACCGCCACCGCTCCCGGCAGGGCGGCGCGGCTCGTCGCCAAGCCGGGTGTCGTCCAGCAGCCGTTCCCAGCGCATTGCCGGCGCCGGCACGCGCGACCCCGGCTGGTGCGACCCCGGCTCGTCGGCGGAAGGAGCGCTGCTCATGGCCAACGAGTGTCCGCCAGCGCAGCGCCCGCCGCAATCGGCGGCTGGCCGTTCAGGCGAGCTCGTCGGAGCGGACGAAGCGAACGCCCGCCTGCTCCAGACGCAGGCGCGCGTGGGTGGCGCTGGTCGAGCCGTCCGGCTGCGGCAGCGCCAGGGCGCGGGTCATGTCCTCGATCACGATCGTCTCGAACCCGGCCCGGACCGCATCCTCCGCCGACCAGGCGACGCAGAAATCCGCCGCCAGCCCGGCCAGGAACAGCCGGCGCACGCCGCGGTCGGCGAGCCAGCCCGACAGCCCGGTGCGGGTGACGCCGTCGTTCTCGAAGAACACCGAATAGCTGTCCAGTTCCGGACGCCAGCCCTTGCGCAGGATCAGCGACACCCGGTCGACGTCCAGCCCGGGATGCAGCGCGGCCCCCGCCGTGCCCTGGACCGCGTGGTCCGGCCACAGCACCTGCGGACCGTACGGCATCGACACCACCTCGTACGCCCGCCGCCCGGGATGGGAGCTGGCGAACGAGGTGTGGCCGGGCGGATGCCAGTCCTGGGTGGCGAAGGCGTGGCGGAAGCGGTCGCGAAGCAGCCGGTTGATGCCGGGCACGATCTCGTCACCCCCGACCGTCGGCAGCTCGCCGCCGGGCATGAAGGTCGGCTGCAGGTCGACGACGCCGAGCATGTCGGTCGCCGGATCGAGGACGAGC
>CAXUDP010000017.1:43588-51174 GCA_964249735.1 uncultured Acetobacteraceae bacterium
ACGTCCGCCGCCTCCGCCTGCGGCGCATCCCCCGCCGGGATCTTCGACAGGTCCGCCAGCCCCTGCGTCACGCTGCGCAGCGGCTTGTCCTCGAACTTGTCGAGCCGCTCCGGCCAGAACGCGTCCACCTGGTCCGACAGCAGCAGCACCTCGACGCCGCGCGCCCGGTAGCCTTCCAGCTGCGGGCTGCTGGCCAGCGCCTCGTGGTTGTCGCCGGCCAGGTAGTAGATCGCCTCCTGCTCCGGCTTCATCCGCCCGAGATAGTCGGCGAGCGACACCCAGCCCGCTTCGCCCGAGGAGCGGAACCGTGACAGCCCCGCCACCTCGGTGCGGTGCTCGAAGTCGTCCCACAGCCCTTCCTTCACCACCGCGCCGAAGTTCTCCCAGAACGGCACGTAGGCGTCCGCGTCCTTGGCCTTGGAGCGCAGCTCGCTGATCACCCGGTTGGTGACCGCCTTGCGTATGCGCGCCAGCACCGGCGTCGCCTGCAGCATCTCGCGCGACACGTTCAGCGGCAGGTCCTCGGTGTCCACCACGCCCTGCACGAAGCGCAGCCAGGACGGCAGCAGGTTGGCCTCGTCGGTGATGAACATGCGCCTGACGTGCAGCCGCACCCGGCTTTCCCGCGTGCTTTCCACCGGCTCGAACGGCTTGGTGCCCGGCACGAACAGCAGGGCGTTGAACTCCAGCGTGCCCTCGGCGCGCCAGTGCAGCGTCGCCCACGGCTTGTCGAACATGTGGCCGAGATGCTGGTAGAACTCGGTGTACTGTTCCTCGGTGACCTCGGCGCGCCCCTTGCGCCACAGCGCCGTGCCCTCGTTGGCGGCGACCTCGTTGCCGTCGCGCGTGATGCTGATCGGCCAGGTGATGTGGTCCGCCCACTTGCGCACGATCGCTTCCAGCCGGTACGGCTCGAGGAACTCGTCCGCGTCGGACTTCACGTGCAGCACGATGTCGGTGCCCGGCAGCTCCCGCGTCGCCGGCGCCAGGGTATAAGTGCCCTGTCCCTCCGACGACCAGCGCCACGCTCCGTCGTCGCCGACCCTGCGCGACACCACCTCCACCCGGTCCGCCACCATGAACGCCGCATAGAAGCCGACGCCGAACTGCCCGATCAGGCTCGGCCGCTCGTCCGGCTTGGCCTCCGCCAGGCTCTTGGTGATGTCCTGCCCGAACGCCCGCGTGCCCGACCGCGCGATGGTGCCGAGGTTCTGCGCCAGCTCCTCGCGGCTCATCCCGGTGCCGTCGTCGGACACGGTGAGCAGCCGCGCCTCCTTGTCCGGCACGATGCGGATCTTGGCGCCATCCGGCAGCGCCCGGGACGGGTCGGTCAGCGCCTCGAACCGCCTGCGGTCGGACGCGTCGGCGGCGTTGGCGACCAGCTCGCGCAGGAAGATCTCGCGCTCGGAGTACAGTGCGTGCACCACCAGGTCGAGCAGCCGTCCGACCTCGGCGCCGAACTCGTGGCGCTCCTCGCCGGCGGCGGGTTGCCCCATGGTGTCCTGATCGCTCATCTCGTGCCCTCGCTGGTTGACTGGAACGCGCGCGTGCTGCCCGTGGCGGCGATATGCGCGGAGAACCCTCCCAGTTCAACATGTCGGCAGCGCGGAACCTTCCATCACCCGTTCCATCCTCTGCTCGTCTCAGTCGCGCATCGGCCGCATGGGCAACGACGCCAGCGCCACCGGCCGGGCGCGATAGGCGGCGAGGCTGCCCATCGGCATCCCCATGGTGCCGAGCCCCGATCCTGCCGGCGTGCTGCGTATGATGTGCCCGAACCCGCCCAGCGGCCGGCTCATCGGCGCCGACACCGGCCCACCGCCACCGCCACCGCCGCCTCCCGACCCCCCGCCCAGGCTCGCCACCGCCACCGCCACTGCCGCGTGCGCATGGGCCGGATGCCGTCTGGCTCCATCCTCCGGCCGGTCGATCGGCTCCGCCCAGGCCTCCAGCACCTTTCTCTGGTAGTCGATGCCGAGGTCGGGCGTCTGCGAATGGTATGCCGCCGCCGCATGCGGCCAGCTCCCGGTCTGGTGGAACAGGTCGGTCAGGAAGCGCGCCGCGAACAAGGCGTTGGCGTGCGGATCGAACGCCTGCTCCAGGCTGGCGAAGCCGTCGGGATGATACATCAGGTTGATCTGCATGCAGCCGACGTCGATCGACCGGATGCCCTGCGCCTGGAACGCCCGTGCCGCAGCGACCGCCTCCTCCTTGCTGTCGTAGAAGTGACCGACCCCTTGTGCGTTGATGGTCCACGGCCAGGCCCGCACCCCGCCGGCCGCCGGGTCGTAGCGCCCGGTCTCGACCCGGCTGATCGCTCCCAGCAGCTGGTTCGGCACCCCGGTACCGTTTTCCGCCGCCGCGGTGGCCTCCTGGCACAGGATTCCCTGGCCGGACGTGGCTTGCGCACGCGCAGCGCTCCCCACCGGGACCACGAGCAGCAGGCCCAGGACGAGGAACCGCAAGGCGACGGGACACACCATGACGCCGACACTAGGACGGAGGAGGTTCCCGAACCGTTAAGACAGCAGTTGCGAACCCTTCGCATTGTGCGACGCAAAAACAGCTTGACCAGCCGGTTGGGCGCCGCTATATCGGAACCGGCGGCGCTGCTTTGGCGCGCCGCTTCTTGGACGTTTCCTCCCTAAACTTGGCGGTGCTTCGGCACCGCCTTTTTTTTGCCCTGGCCCTCAGCCCGGCTGCGCCATCGCACCGGACAGGGTCCGCAGCAGCCCCGACATCAGGTCGCGCAGCCCGTCGAAGCGGGGAAGCTTGAGGTAGCGCGTCTGGTCCAGATAAAGGCTCCGGCTGACCTCGATCTGTAGCGCGTGCACCCCTTGCCGCGGACGGCCGTAGTGCCGGGTGACGTAGCCGCCCGCATAGGGATCGTTGCGGCGCACCCGATACCCCGCCCCCTCCAGGAAGCGGTGCGCGAGCCCGGACAGCACCGGATCGCAGGAGGTGCCGTGCGCGTCCCCCAGCACGAAGTCCGGATCGTGCCGCGCACCTGGAGCCGGCTCCTCGGTCGGCATGGAATGGCAGTCGAGCAGGATGCAGCGGCTGAAGCTGCCCCGCGTTTCCGCGATCAGCGACGCGAGCGCGTTGTGGTACGGCTGCCAGCACGACCGGATGCGCGCCTCCGCCTCGGCGAACGACAGCTTCTCGGCATAGATCGGCTGCCCCGACCCCACCAGGCGGGCGATGGTGCCGAACCCTGCGTTGATCCGCGGCGTGCGGGTGTTGCACCACGGCGGCAGCTTGTCGGAGAACATCGCCGGATCGAGCTCCCACGGCTCCCGGTTCACGTCGCAATATGCGCGCGGGAAGTCCGCCACCAGCAGCGGCACCCCGCATGCCGGAGCGCCGGCGAACAGCTCGTCGACGAAGCAGTCCTCGCTGCGACGCAGGGTATGCGGATCCAGCCTGGACGCGGCCAGGAACGCAGGCGGATAGATCCGTCCGGAATGCGGCGACGCCACCAGCACCGGGCTGTTCCGGTCATGCGGCCGGACGATGCGGAACGGCGTGTCGGCAAGCGCGTCCGTGCCCTTCGGCTGGCCCTGCCTCGTCATGACCGCATTCCCGCCTGCGCGGGCCGCCGCGTCATCGGGCTCCCTGGCGTAGCGTGGAAAACGCAGTTGGCACCGCTTGCGGAACCAACCGTGCGCTTGTAGAAAACGCCCCGACGGATGGGCGCGTAGCTCAGCGGTAGTAGCACTACCTTGACATGGTAGGGGTCACAGGTTCAATCCCTGTCGCGCCCACCATCCGTTCCTTGTGCGCCTTCCAGCTTCCCGGCGACAGCCAGCCGAGCAGCGCCCGGAATACCGCGTTGGCGGCATCGACGCTGCGGTCGTCGTCCCCATGCGCATCGAGCGCCGCGCACGCCGCCCGCCAGCGTTCCCCCGTCCGCCCACCATACACGTCGAAGTAGCGGTATGCCTCCGCCGGCAGTGCCGGGTTCTCCCCCAGGTGCCGCCCGATCAGCCGCCCGCCCAGCGTGCCGCCCTCGGCGACATAGAACGCGCCCAGGGCCGCACCCCGGTCGCCGAGCGGCGGCAGAACCGCCACCGGCAGCGCCGCCATCTCCTCCGGCCCCATCCCGCAGACCCGCAGGTCGTGCTCCAGCGCCGCCACCTTGCCACGTCCCTCCAGCAGCACCGGATCGAGCACCGCCGCCAGCGCCGGCTCGAGGGCACGGTGGAAGCCATGGAACCGGCCCAGCAGCCGCCGATACTGCAGGAGGTCGAGCTGGCTCCCGAGCAGGTCCAGCGTCCCGTCCAGCGCCTCGTGCGCCGCCCGTGTCTCCGCCCGCAACCGTCCCCGCAGGCCGGGCCCGCTCATGTGAACGCGTCCCGGCTGGCATCCAGCGCCGCCTGCAGGATGTACGCGGCCGCCACCTTGTCCACCACCTCGGCACGCCGCTGCCGCGTCATGTCCAGGTCCCCGATCAGCATCCGGTTCACCGCACTCGACGACAGCCGCTCGTCCCACAGCGCCGCCGGCAGTCCGGTCGCCTCCGACAGGCTGCGCATCCAGTCCCGCGCCGCCTGCGCCGCCGGCCCGAAGCTGCCGTCCAGCGACAACGGCAGCCCGCCCACCATCCCGCCGACACCCTCGCGCGCCACGATCACCCCGATCTCCCCGGCCGTCGCACCCAGCCTGCCGCGCCTGAGCGTTCCATACGGTGACGCCAGCATCAGCGACACGTCCGACAGCGCCAATCCGATCGTGCGCGTGCCGAGGTCGATCCCGAGCAGCCGCGCTCCGGACGGCAGGGCAGCCCGCAGCTGCGGCATGTTGAACAGCGCCATGGGGAGCGGTTATGGTCCGCCCGCACCCGCGCTGCCAGGGTCCACGCCGGACGAACGTCGTTTTGCCGCTCGGTCCCGGCGCGGCGCGGCCGTTCCGGGCAACCCCGACTCCGGCAACCATCGAAGGCTTCGCTCATGGCGCTTGAACCCGCGACCGTCCGTCGCATTGCCAGGCTGGCGCGGCTGGGCGTCGACGACGACGAGATCTCCCGCCTGCAGGGCGAGCTGAACGCCATCCTCGGCTGGATCGAGCAGTTGTCCGAGCTCGACGTCGAGGGCATCGAGCCGATCGCCGGCGTCGGCCAGGCAGCCCTCCGCCTCCGCCCCGACGTGGTCACCGACGGCGACAAGGCCGAGGCCGTGCTGTCCAACGCTCCCGACCGGTCCGGCCCGTTCTACGCCGTGCCGAAGGTGGTCGAGTGATGCTCACCGACCTTTCCCTGTCCGGAGCGCTGGACGGCCTCGACCGCCGCCGCTTCTCCGCCGTCGAGCTGACGCAAGCCCATCTCGACGCCGTGCACCAGCTGAACCCGCGTCTCAACGCCTTCATCACCGTGACCGCCGACCGCGCCCTCGACGAGGCCCGCGCCGCCGACGCCGCGCGGGCGAACGGGACCGCCGGCCCGCTCGCCGGAGCACCGATCGCGATCAAGGACCTGTTCTGCACCGCGGGCGTGCGCACCACCGCCGCCAGCCGCATCCTCGCCAACTTCATCCCCCCCTACGAGAGCACCGTCACCGCCCAGCTCCAACGCGACGGCGCGGTGTGCCTCGGCAAGACCAACCTCGACGAGTTCGCCATGGGCTCGTCCAACATGACCTCCGCCTTCGGCCCGGTGCTCAACCCCTGGACCCGGCGCGACGACCCGTCCGCACCGCTCGTCCCCGGCGGCTCCTCCGGCGGCTCCGCTTCCGCCGTCGCCGCCCGAATCGCGCTAGGCGCCACCGGCACCGACACCGGCGGCTCGATCCGCCAGCCCGCGGCCTTCTGCGGCCTCGCCGGCCTCAAGCCCACCTACGGCCGCTGCAGCCGCTGGGGCGTGGTGGCGTTCGCGAGCTCCCTCGACCAGGCCGGCCCCCTGGCCCGCACGGTGGAGGACTGCGCCCGCCTGCTCGGCTCCATGGCAGGCTACGATCCCAAGGACAGCACCAGCGTCGACCGCGCCGTGCCCGACTACCGCGCCGCCTGCCAGCGCAGCCCCAGGGGCCTGCGCATCGGCATCCCCGCCGAGTACCGTCTGCCCGGCATGTCCGCGGAGATCGAGGCGATCTGGCAGCAGGGCATCGCCTGGCTGCGCGACGCCGGCTGCGAGATCGTCGACGTGTCGCTGCCGCACACGAAGTACGGCCTCGCCACCTACTACATCGTCGCCCCCGCCGAGTGCTCCTCCAACCTCGCCCGCTACGATGGCATCCGTTTCGGCGAGCGCGTCGACGCCGACGCCCTGGACCAGCTCTACGAACGTTCCCGCGCCGCCGGCTTCGGCACGGAGGTCAAGCGACGCATCCTGATCGGCACCTACGTGCTCTCCGCCGGCTACTACGACGCCTACTACCTGCGCGCGCAGAAGGTCCGCAGCCTGATCCTGCGCGACTTCACCGACGCCTTCACCGAGGTCGACGCCCTCCTGACCCCGACCGCTCCCTCCGCCGCCTTCGCCCAGGGCGAGAAGATGACCGACCCCGTCACGATGTACCTCAACGACATCTTCACCGTGCCCGCCAGCATGGCCGGCATCCCCGGCCTGTCCGTCCCCGCCGGCCTCGACCGCGACGGCCTTCCCCTCGGCCTGCAGCTCCTCGCCCGTCCGTTCGACGAGGAAGGGCTGTTCGCGCTGGGCACCGCCCTGGAACAGGCCGCCGCCTTTTCCCACCGTCCCTTCATCCGTGCCGGAGCCGCCTCGTGAGCTACACGGTCGACGGCGCCACCGGTCCCTGGGAGCTGGTGATCGGCCTGGAGGTGCATGCCCAGGTCATCAGCGAGGCCAAGCTGTTCTCCGGCGCGTCTGCCACCTATGGCGGCGAGCCCAACGCCCAGGTCAGCCTGGTCGATGCCGCGTTCCCGGGCATGCTCCCGGTGCTGAACGAGCACTGCGTCGCCCAGGCCGTCCGCACCGGCCTCGGCCTCGACGCCCGCGTCAACCTCCTCAGCCGCTTCGACCGCAAGAACTACTTCTACGCCGACCTTCCTGCCGGCTATCAGATCAGCCAGTTCACCCACCCGATCGTCGGCGCCGGCCGAATCGAGATCGAGCTCGCCGATGGCTCCCGACGCGACATCGGCATCACCCGCCTCCACCTGGAGCAGGACGCCGGCAAGTCCCTGCACGACCAGGACCCCAGCCGCTCCTTCATCGACCTCAACCGCTCCGGCGTCGCCCTGATGGAGATCGTCAGCGAGCCCGACCTGCGCAGCCCGGAGGAGGCCGGCGCCTACCTGCGCAAGCTCCGCACCATCCTGCGCTACCTCGGCACCTGCGACGGCAACATGGAGGAGGGCTCCATGCGCGCCGACGTCAACGTGTCGGTGCGCCGGCACGGCGAGCCGTTCCGCACCCGGTGCGAGATCAAGAACGTCAACTCGATCCGCTACGTGACGCAGGCCGTCGAGGTCGAGGCCCGCCGCCAGGTCGCGATCTGGGAGGCCGGCGGCACCGTCGACCAGGAAACCCGCCTGTTCGACCCGCAGCGCGGCGAGACCCGCTCACTCCGCACCAAGGAGGACGCGCACGACTACCGCTACTTCCCCGACCCCGACCTGCTGCCGCTGGT
>CAXUDP010000018.1:0-31201 GCA_964249735.1 uncultured Acetobacteraceae bacterium
CGCGGCATCTGCTCGACCTTGGCGCGCTCGTCCATGTCGCCGCGTATGCGCTCCAGCACCTTCACGCCGAGATCCTGGTGCGCCATCTCGCGGCCGCGGAAGCGCAGCGTCACCTTCACCTTGTCGCCTTCCTCGATGAAGGACTTCATGGCGCGCATCTTAACCTGGTAGTCGTTCTCGTCGATGTTCGGACGAACCTTGACTTCCTTGATCTCGATGACCTTCTGCTTCTTGCGCGCCTCGTTCTTCTTCTTCTGCTGCTCGTACTTGAACTTGCCGTAGTCGAGGATCTTGACCACCGGCGGCTCGGCGTTGGGGCTGATCTCGAGCAGGTCGAGGCCGACCGAGAAGGCGCGCTGCATCGCGTCGCGCGTGGTCATCACGCCCTGCATCTCGCCCTCTTCGTCGATCAGGCGGACGTTCGGGACGCGGATCTCTTCGTTGACGCGCGGGCCGTCGCGGGTCGGCGCCGCTTGCATCGGGGGTCTGGCTATCGGACTGCTCCTGTTGCTGTGGATACGGTGTCGCGCCCCGAAACGGGGCCGCAACGGTCAAGCGGGAAGGCTAGCACGCAAAGCTTGTCAAGGGATGAAGCTCCGACGCAACCCTGACTCGACGCATGAACGGGGTCAGGTGACGGCTTCGCGTTGGAGATCGGGAGCGGTGGCTTCCAGCGCAAGGGCGGCGACGGCGGCGTCGAGGCCAAGCATCTCCTGGTCGGCGCCGCCGAGACGGCGCATCGCCACGGTGCGCGCCTCCGCCTCCTTGCGGCCGACCACCAGGATCACCGGGACGCGATCGAGGCTGTGCGTGCGTATCTTGGCGTTGATCTTCTCGTTGGCGGTGTCGGCCTGCACGTGGAGGCCGGCACGTCGCAGGGCGTCGGCGACCTCGATCGCATACGGCCCGGCGTCGGACACGATCGTGGCCACCACCACCTGCACCGGCGCCAGCCAGAGCGGGAACCGGCCGGCGAACTGCTCGATCAGGATGCCGAGGAAGCGCTCGAACGAGCCCAGGATCGCGCGGTGCAGCATCACCGGGCGGTGCCGAGCGCTGTCCTCGCCGACGTAGCTGGCGTCGAGGCGCTCGGGCAGCACGGTGTCGACCTGCAGGGTGCCGCACTGCCAGTCGCGGCCGATCGCGTCGCGCAGCACGAACTCCAGCTTGGGGCCGTAGAACGCCCCCTCCCCCGGGTTCAGCTCGTACTCGACGCCGGCCAGCCGGCAGGCCTCGAGCAGGGCGGCCTCGGACTTGTCCCAGGACGCGTCGTCGCCGGCGCGGTGGTCGGGTCGGTCGGCGAACTTCACCCGGAAGCCGTCGAAGCCGAGGTCGCGGTAGACCTCGGCCAGCATGGCGACGAAGCGTGCGGTCTCGGGCGCGATCTGCTCCTCTGTGCAGAAGATGTGCGCGTCGTCCTGCACGAAGCCGCGCACGCGCATAATGCCGTGCAGCGCGCCGGACGGCTCGTAGCGGTGGCAGGCGCCGAACTCGGCCATGCGCAGCGGCAGCTCGCGATAGGAGCGCAGGCCGTGACGGAAGATCTGCACGTGGCAGGGGCAGTTCATCGGCTTGAGCGCAAGGATCCGCTTCTCGTGCTCGTCCTCGACGGAGGCCGTGAACATGTGCTCGCGGTAGTTCTCCCAGTGGCCGGAGGCTTCCCACAGCGCGCGGTCGACCAGCAGGGGCGTGCGCACCTCGTCGTAGCCGTTGCGGTTCTGCGCCCGGCGCATGTACTCCTGCAGGGTGGAGTACAGCCGCCAGCCCTTGGGATGCCAGAAGATCTGGCCGGTGGCCTCCTCCTGGATGTGGAACAGGTCCATCTCGCGGCCGATGCGTCGGTGGTCGCGGCGCTCTGCCTCCTCCAGCTGGTGCAGGTGGGCGTCGAGCTCCTTCGCGTCACGCCACGCCGTGCCGTAGATGCGGGTCAGCATCGGGTTGCGGTGGTCGCCGCGCCAGTAGGCGCCGGCCACCTTCATCAGCTTGAACGCGGTGCCGACGTCGGAGGTCGCCCGCATGTGCGGGCCGCGGCACAGGTCGAGCCACTCGCCCTGCCGGTAGATCGAGATGGTCTCGGCCGGGGGCAGGTCGCGGATCAGCTCGGCCTTGTAGCGCTCGCCGCGAGCCTCGAAGAAGGCAATGGCGTCGTCGCGCGGCCATTCCTCGCGCTCGAACGGAGCGTTGGCGGCGACGATCTCGCGCATCCGCGCCTCGATGACGGGCAGGTCCTCCAGGGTGAACGGCTCGTTGCGGGCGAAGTCGTAGTAGAAGCCGTTGTCGATCGCCGGCCCGATGGTGACCTGGGTGCCAGGGTAGAGCCCCTGCACCGCTTCGGCCATGACATGGGCGGCATCGTGGCGGATCAGGCCGAGGGCTGCCTCGTCGCGTCGGGTGACGAAACGGAGCGCCGCGTCGGCCGTGATCGTGGTGCCGAGGTCGACCAGGCGCCCGTCCAGCTCCATCGCCAGCGCCGCCCTGGCCAGCCCGGGCCCGATCGCCTCCGCCACCGCCTTGCCGGTCACCGGGCCGTCGAACCGGCGGACGGTTCCGTTAGGCAGGGTGATGGCGGGCATGGAAGCGTCTCCGGTGGATCGCGCAGGGTGGACTGGACGCCCCCGTATGGCGGGAGGCAGGGCGGGTCGCAAGCCTCGCGCCTGAGCGGTGGCGGAACCGGTGCAGGCGGCGTGCCGGAGCGGGAGGCCGGGGATCCGGCCTGGCAACGCGGACCCTAGGAGCGGTCGAGCAGCGACGGCAGCAGACGCCTCGCCTGCTCGGTGGTGCCGGGACGCGCCATCTCCAGGATCGTGATCCCCTCCATGATCGCGAGCACCGCCACGGCGTTCGCCTCGCTGTCCGCTGACGGCAGCAGCCGGCCGGCGATCCAGTCGAGCCAGGCCTTGACGGTTTGGTCCGCGATCTCGCGATAGGGCGCCTCGCCGCGGGCCGCCCGCACGATCACGTCCGTCCAGACACGCATGAAGGGTGCGGTGGCAGGGTCGATGCCGGCCTGCATCATGTCGTGGAGGAACCTGCCGGCACTTTCCGGCGCAGCCGAGGCCGCCGCATCCTGGAGCACCGCCATACGCCCGGAGATGCACGCGAGCACCGCGCGCACCAGCGCGTCCTTGGTGCCGAAATGATAAAGCAGCATGCGTCCGCTGGTGGACAGGCGTGCGGCCAGGCCCCGGAGGGCGAGCGCGTCGAGGCCGTCCTCGAGCACGACCGTGGCGATCGCCTCGACCAGCTCGGCGCGCCGGGCGGTCTCGTTCGGGGGCATCGCGGTTTCCTGTATCGGGTGTTACGTTCTTCTGTTACGTAACGCTTGTTACGCAAGAGGAGGCCCACCATGCTCGACACGCGACAGTTGCTGGTCCTGTGCCTTGGCGGGACCCTGTTCTGGATAGCCGACGTCGCCTGGATCCGGCTGGTGCCGGCCTTCGTCGTGGATCCGTTCTGGGGCGATGTCGGCTTCCTGCTCAGCATTCCCGTCGCCTGGATGTGCGTCCGACCGTGCCGGCGTCTGGCCGGTCTCGACCGGGCGCAGATCGTTCCCGGCGTGACGCTGCTGGTGGTCGTGGCGGCGCTGATGCACGGCCTGGCGCTGCGCTGGGCGCCGGGCCTCTACGGCAGCGACCACGCCGGTCGCCTCGGGAGTGCCTGGCTGCTCTGGATCTACGGCCTGATCCTCGGTTCCGCCCTGCTGGCGGCGCTGAGGGCGGAGCGGGCGCGACTGGTCCCCGCCGCGACCTGAGCCGTTCCCTGCTTCGAGACGTCGCGCGCTGACGTCAGCGATGTCGGTGCCGGATGCAGGTCCGGTCTCGGGTCGGATGATTGCAGGCCGACCAGTGCGAGCCTGCCCTCGGCGGTTCCTCAACCGCACCGTGTCGCACCGTCGAGGCACACGTCAGGTTGCTCCCGGGCGGTCGCGGCGGCTGCATGTCTGGCAGGTCCGCCCGCTGCCAGACCGCCTCATCCGGCAGCAGGCGATCTGCGAACGCGGCTCCGGTTCATGACAACACTTGGCTTGCGGCGAGGCCGGACCGGGCGGCCACGGTGTCGACGTCCAGGGTCGACAGGTCCGGCACGCGCAGCACCTCCACCTGGCCGGTGTGGCGGCCGACCGGGGCGGTCAGCACGGGGTCGCTGTGGCGCGAGAACAGCACCAGGCACCGGCAGCCCATCGCGGCGGCGAGGTGCATCGGGCCGGTATCGTTGCCGACCGCCAGCGCCGCGCGCGAGGCGAGGCCGGCGAGTTCCAGCAGGGTGGTCCGGCCGGTCAGGTCGCGGGCCTCCGGGCAGGCGCGCAGGATCGCCGCGGCGAGCGGCGCATCGGCGGCGGATCCCAGCACCACCGGGATCAGGCCGGCCGCAGCGAGACGCACCGCCAGTGCGCCGAACCGGTCCGCCGGCCAGCGCTTGGCCGGGCGGTGCGGTGCGGCGCCCGGGACCAGCAGCGCCACCCGGCCGGGCAGCACCGGGCCATGCGCGGCCAGCCAGGACAGGTCGGGATCGGGCACCGCCGGGATGCCGGCATCGGCCAGCTGGCCGGTCTGGCGCAGGCGAGTGTGCAGGCGGTCGCGGTGGGGGTTGCGGTCGGGGTGGGAGCAGCCGGGGGCGATGCCGGACCAGGACGGACGACCGGCCAGGAGGTGGTAGCGCGACGAGCGTCCGGAAGTCTGCAGGTCATAAACAAAGTCGTGGCCGGCCAACAGGCGGCGCAGGCGACGGAGGCCGCGTAGGTCCCACGCGGACGGACGTGTGTCGAGCGCCACCGCGTCGAACCAGGGGCTGGCGGAGGCGAGGCCGAGGAACGGCGCGGTGGTGAGAAGGGTGACGTGCGCGTCCGGATGCTGCGCGCGTATGGCGGCGAATGGGGCGAAGGCCAGCACAATGTCGCCGAGCGCGCCAAGCTTGATCACCAGGATGCGCTGCGGGCCGCGCTCCGGGGGGTGCTCAGCCGGCATCGCGCGGCGCAAGGCGGTGCGGGAACGGTTGCCGAAGCAGCTCCTCGTAGACGTCGAGGGTCGCCTGCTGCATCGCCTCAGTGGTGTAGCGCGACAGCACGCGGGCCCGGGCGGCGGCACCGAGACGGGCGCGCTCGTCGGGCGGCAGCGACAGCACGTGCCGGAGCAGGGCCGCCAGGGCGGCGGCGTCGCCGGGCGGAAAGGCGTAGCCGGTGACGCCGGGCTCAACGGTTTCCAGGGCGGCACCGTGGGCGGCGGCCAGGACCGGGCGCTGCATCGCCTGCGCCTCGACCACGGCGCGTCCGAACGGCTCGGGCTTGAGCGACGGCACCACCACCAGGTCGGCCAGCGCGAGGGCCGCCGGCATGTCGGCGCAGTGGCCTGCGAAGCGGAGCCGGCCGCGCAGGCCGAGCCGGTCGGCCTGCCGCACCAGGGTGCTGCCGAAGCTGCGCCGCCCGTCGCCGGACGGGCCGACCAGGACGCAGACCCAGTCGAGGGCGGGTGCGTCCGCGCGAAGCAGGGCCAGGGCGTCGAGCAGCAGGGCGTGGCCCTTCCAGGCGGACACGCGGCCCGGAAGCATGATCACGGCGGTGCCGGGGCCATTGTCGGGCAGCTGCCATTGCCGGGCCAGGGCGTGGATGCGGTCGCCGCGCACCGCGGCGGGATCGAACGCGTCGGTGTCCGCGCCGCGCGGGATGGTGCGCAGCCGGTCCGGGCCGACGCCGTAGCGGGACGCCACGCGCTCCGCGACGAACCGGCTGATGGCGATGACGCGATCGCCGGAAGCCATGACGGCGTTGTAGCGGCGCTTGAAGGGAAGGTTCTCGCTGTACACGCCGTGCCAAGTGGTGACGAAGGGGGTGCCGGTCTGCCTGGCCGCCCACCGCGCCGACCAGGCCGGGGCGCGGGAGCGCGCATGCACCAGCTCGACACGGTGGCGGCGGATCAGGCGGGCCAGGCGGCGGTTGTTGAGCCAGATCGACAGCGGGTCCCTGGTCATCAGGCCGAGGGAAAGGTGGACCGCGCCGCACCGTTCCAGCTGCGGCACCAGCCGGCCGCCGGCGCTGGCGACCAGTGCGGTGCCGCCGGCCTCCACGATCGCGCGGGCCATCTCGATCGTGCCGCGCTCGACCCCGCCGGCCTGCAGCGACGGCAGCACCTGCAGCACGACGGGCGCCGTGCGTGCGGGGGCGGTGGGGAAGGACGGCATGGCGGCGGCCTCGGCATCGGTGCGGGTTGCCCGGCATCATCGGCGACGCACGCGGAGTTCATGCAACGCCCCGGACGACGGTCTCGTTGCGGAAACGAGAGGACAGGAGCGGGATGAGATGACGACGACGGCGAAGAAGACCGATCCCAAGCTGTGGGACAAGGTCAAGAAGGAGGTCACCGACGGCGACAAGGGCGGCAAGCCGAAGCAGTGGTCGGCTCGAAAGGCGCAGCTGGCGACGGCGGAATACAAGAAGGAGGGTGGCGGCTACGACGGGGCCAAGACCGACGACAACCACCTCGCGCAGTGGACCAGGGAGGACTGGGGCACGAAATCAGGGGCCAAGTCGGGGGAGACCGGCGAGCGCTACCTGCCCAAGGAGGCGCGCACATCGCTGAAGGACTCCGAATACAAGCGCAGCACCGAGAAGAAGCGGGCGGACACGGCGGAGGGCAAGCAGTTCTCCGCCCAGCCGAAGGACGTGGCGAGGAAGACCGCGAAGCATCGCGACACCGGGCATGGCGGCGGCGGCGAGGATGGCGGGCTCGGCGGCATGACCAGGCAGGCGCTGCTGGCCAGGGCGGCGGAGAAGGGGGTCAAGGGGCGCTCGCGGATGAACAAGGAGGAGCTGGTCGCCGCCCTGTCCTGACGGGCGGGCAGGCGGCGGGCTATCGTGTCCGGATGGTCGACGAGACGCTGCACCACGTGGAACGGGCTGGAATCAGGCTGGCGGCGCGGCATCGTCCGGGCGACGGGCCGACGCTGGTGTTCCTGCCCGGCCTGCGCAGCGACATGCTCGGCGACAAGGCGACGGCACTCTCGGTCCATGCGGAGGCACGCAACCGGGCCTTCCTCCGGCTGGACTATGCCGGGCATGGCGAAAGCGGCGGGCGGTTCGTCGACGGCACGGTCGGAAGCTGGCGCGACGATGCGCGCGCGGTGATCGAGGCGCTGGCGCCGGGACCGCTGGTGCTGGTGGGCTCGTCGATGGGGGGCTGGATCGGGCTGATGCTGGCGCTGGCGCTGGGCGAGCGGGTGCGCGGCTTCGTCGGTGTCGCCGCGGCGCCGGACTTCACCCGGACGATGGAGGCCGGGCTCGACGTGGGACAGCGCGCGACCCTGGCGCAGGACGGGGTGGTGATGCTGCCGGGCAGCCCGGATCCGATCCCGCTGACGCGCCGGGCGCTGGACGACGGCCGCGGCTGCTGCGTGATGGGGCGGCCGATCCCCCTCGCCTGCCCGGTGCGGCTGCTGCACGGGCTACGCGACACGGTGGTGGCCTGGCAGCTGGCGATGGCGATCGCGGACGGCGTCGAGGGCGAGGACTGCCAGGTGCTGCTGGTGAAGGACGGCGACCACCGGCTGTCGCGGCCGCAGGACCTCCGTCTGCTGATCGCGGCGGTGGAGGGGCTCGGTTAAGGGTTGCTCAACCGCCGGCGTCGAGGATGGCGCGCAGTCCTTCGCGATAGGTGGGGTAACGCCATTGCCGACGCAGCGCTTCCCGGGTCAGCCGGCTCGACACCTTGCGGTTCTCCGCCCAGAAGCTGCGGCCCATCGGGCTCATCGACGCCAGCGCGTCGGCGAGGCCGACCGCAGGCGGTGGGGCGATGTCGAGCAGGCGGGCGGCCTCCTCGATCACCACCGCACTTTCCGCGGGCTCGTCGTCGGACAGGTTGAGCACGCGTCCGGGCGGGCCTTCCGCCATGGCCGCCATCGTGGCGCCGGCGATGTCGTCGCGGTGGATGCGGCCGAAGCAGTGGCCGGGCGCTGTCACGCGGCGGCTGTTGCCGGCGCGCAGCGCGTCGAACACGCTGCGTCCGGGGCCGTAGATGCCGGCGAGACGGAGGATGTCGCACCGGCTGCCGAGCCGGGCCGCGAGTGCCGTCCAGCTTCGTTCCGCCGCCACGCGGCGCCGGCCGCGCGGACCGGTCGGCGCGGGCGGCGTGGTCTCGTCGACCCAGCCGCCGCCGCGGTCGCCATAGACGCCGGTGGTGGAGAAGTAGCCGATCCAGTGCGGACGGTGCTGCTGCATCGCCGGGCCGAGCAGGCGGAGGATCGGGTCGTCCTCGTCATCGGGCGGGGCACTGGCCAGCCAGTGCGTGGCGCTGCCGAGCAGGGCGGCGGCGTCCTCCGG
Organism: uncultured Acetobacteraceae bacterium; assembly: GCA_964249735.1. Lineage (GTDB taxonomy): Bacteria > Pseudomonadota > Alphaproteobacteria > Acetobacterales > Acetobacteraceae > Lichenicola. The sequence goes on from CAXUDP010000018.1 coordinate 8,309, forward strand.
GCGCACCACCGCCACCCCGGGCGGCGTCGCCGGATCGCGCCGGCTGGTGCCGGTGACGCGGTAGCCGGCCTCCGCCGCGCAGGCGGCGACGGCGGCGGCGGAATAGCCCAGGCCGAAGATCAGCAGGTGCGGCGGCCGGCTCATGCCCGGTTCGATCTCACGGCTGCGAGACGCGGCGCGTCGACGCTTGACCCGGACGGGTCGGGATGCGGCAGAATGGCGTCCCTGACATGAAGCGCGTCTCCCTCCTCCTCGTTCTGCTGCCGGTGGCCGTCCTCGGCGTCGCCGTGCTCGGGGTCGCCCGGTCGGTACGGGCGGCTGAACCGGCGTCGCGGGCGCAGGGGGTGCAACGTTTGGCGCGGCTGGAGGCTCCGCCGCGCCGGGCTGCGCACGGTCCCGGCGCCGACGCCGCCAACCCCTGCCTTGCGCTGCTGTCGACCGATCCGGCCGGCGCGTCGGACTACGCCGAGGACTGGTCGAAGCGCAACGGCGGCGACGGCGCGGCGCAGTGTGCGGCGCTGGCGGCGGTGGCGCTGGGCGATCCGGAGACCGGAGCGACGGCGCTCGACGCGCTGTCCCGGGCCGCGCGCCTTCCCGGGCAGCGGCGGGCCGTGCTGGCGGACCAGGCCTCGCAGGCATGGCTGTCTGCGGGACACACGGACCGGGCGCTTGCCGCCGCGACCCTGGCGGTGTCGCTCGAACCGGGCGACCCGTCGCTGCTGACCGACCGGGCGCGTGCGGCGCTCGCCGCCGGGCAGGCGTCGCAGGCGGTGGCGGACCTGTCCGCGGTGCTGGCGGCGCATCCCGGGGAAGCGGAGGCGCTGGTGGTTCGCGCCACCGCGTATCGCAAGCTGGACCGGATCGACGCGGCGCGTGCCGACATCGACGCGGCCTGCGCGGCGCTGCCGGACGAGCCGGACGCGCTGCTGGAGCGTGGCATCCTGCGTGAGCGGCTGGGCGACCTGGACGGCGCCCGCAGCGACTGGGACCGGGTGCTGTCGCTGTCGCCGGACACGCACGAGGCCGACCAGGCGCAGCAGGACCTGGCGCTGCTGGAGGCAGGGCCGGACGCGCGCTGAAGCCCCGTCCTAGGACCGGTCGGCGAAGAACCCGGCGATGCGGTTGCAGGCTTCGCGCAGCCGGGCCTCCTCCACCGCGAAGCACAGCCTGAGGCAGCCCTCCCCTGCGGGACCGAAGGCGCGGCCGGGGGCAAGGCCGACGCGGGCCTCGCGCAGCAGCGACTTGGCCAGGCCGAGGCTGTCGGTGCAGCCGGCCACCGAGAAGAACGAGTACATCGCGCCGTCCGGGCGCGGCACCACGACGCCCGGGATGGCGCCGAGCAGGGCGCAGGCCAGGTCGCGGCGGGCGCGGATCCGGGCCACCGACTCGGCCACGAACGGCTCGCCGCCTTTTAGGGCGGCAATCGCGGCGCGCTGGATGAAGGCCGGCGCGCAGGAGGTGCCGTACTCGACCAGCTTGCCCAGCGCCGGCATCAGCGGCTCCGGCGCGTTGATCCAGCCCAGTCGCCAGCCGGTCATCGCCCAGGTCTTGGAGAACGAGTTGATCGCGACCACGCGGTCGTCCGGCTCGGCGATGTCGAGGAACGACGGCGCCGCCGGCCGGTCGAACACCAGGCGCTCGTAGACGTCGTCGGCCAGGATCCAGATGCCGTGGCGGCGGCAGTGCCGCAGCAGCACCGCCTGCTCGTCGCGCGACAGCATCCAGCCGGTCGGGTTGGCGGGGGTGTTCAGGATCACCATGCGGGTGCCGGGCGTGAGGGCGTCGAGCAGCCGGTCGAGGTCGATGCGCCACTGCCCGGCCTCGAGCCGGAGCGGCACGGTCTCGATCGCGGCACCCGCGACCGCCGGGATGCCGCCGAGGTTGGGCCAGTGCGGCGTCGGCAGCACCACACGGTCGCCCGGCGACAGCAGGGCCTGGCAGCAAACCTGAACGGCGTTCACGCCGGACGGGGTGACGCAGACGCCCTTCGCGTCGGACCGGCGGCCGAGCCCGCTTTGATAGGAGGCGATGGCCTCGCGCAGCTCGGGGATGCCGTAGTTGGACACATAGAAGGTGTCGCCCGCGTCGAGCGCCCGCTTCGCCGCCTCGCGGATGAAGGCGGGGGTGTGCGAGTCCGGCTCGCCGAACCAGAGCGGGATCACGTCCGGCAGGCCGGCACCGGCATGCGCCACCTCGCGGATCAGCGATCCGGGCAGCGACTCGACCTCGGATCGGGCCAGGGTGTCGAAGCCGGGTTGGCGGTGGTGCATCGTACGGGGTCCTGCGCTCGTCGGGTGGCGGAGGGGTAGCATGTCCCGGACCGGTGAATCCCGCGTTTCCGGAATGGCCGGCGTCAGGCGGCGCTGCCGGCGGCCCAGCCGCTCGACCAGGCCCACTGGAAGTTGTAGCCGCCGAGCCAGCCGGTGACGTCGACCGCCTCGCCGGCGAAGAACAGGCCGGGCACCGCCTTCACCTCCATGGTGCGGGACGACAGCGCGTCGGTGTCGATGCCGCCGCGCGTGACCTCGGCCTTGGCGTAGCCCTCGGTGCCGGTGGGCACCAGCCGCCAGTCGCCGAGCCGGGCGGCTACGGCGGCAAGGGTGGCGGCGGGCAGGCCGCCGAGCGGACCGGCGGCGCCCTGCTCGGCCGCGACCGCCTGCGCCAGGCGCTGCGGCAGCAGCTCGGACAGCACGGTGGCGAGCTCGGCCTTGCCGCGTGTCTGCCGACGCTGCCTCAGGTGGGCGGCGACGTCCCGGCCGGGTGCGAGGTCGAGCCGAAGCGCCTCGCCCCCCTGCCAGTAGGACGACGCCTGCAGCAGCGCCGGGCCGGACAGGCCGCGATGGGTGAACAGCATCGCCTCGGGAAAGGCGGCGGTGCCGCAGCGGGCGACCACGTCGAGCGACACCCCGGCCAGGCTGCGCATCGCTTCCTGCGCGGCGCCGGTGAAGGTGAACGGCACCAGGGCCGGGGCGACGGGGGTCAGGGGCACGCCGAACTGCCGGGCGACGTCGTAGGCGAGGCCGGTGGCGCCGAGCTTGGGGATGGACAGGCCGCCGGTGGCCACCACCAGGCTTGCGGCGGCGAAGCTGCCGCGGTCGGTGACGACGCGCCACTCGTCCGGGCGCTCGAGCGCGGTGACGCGGTGGCCGGTGCGGAGCACGACGCCGGCCGCCTCGCATTCGGCCAGCAGCATGGCCACGATCTGCCGTGCGGAGCCTTCGCAGAACAGCTGGCCCAGGATCTTCTCGTGCCAGGTGATGCGGTGGCGCTCGACCAGGGCGAGGAAGTCGTCGGCGGTGTAGCGGGCGAGGGCCGAACGGCAGAAACGGGGGTTGCGTGAAAGGTAGCGCTCGGGGCGGCAGTCGCGATTGGTGAAGTTGCAGCGGCCGCCGCCGGAGATGACGATCTTGGCGCCGGGCTCCGCGGCGTGGTCGAGCAGCAGCACGCGGCGGCCGCGGCTTCCCGCCGCGATCGCCGCCATCAGCCCGGCGGCGCCGGCACCGAGGATGAGGACGTCGTAGCGGGCCGGGCGGGCGTCGGGCCGGGTCTCAGAAATCGAGGTCGCCGTAGTGGTTGGGAGGGTTGATGCCGATCACGCGGTCGCTCAGCAGGGCGCGGAAGCAGGGACGCGACTTGACCCGGGCGTACCAGTCCTTGGTCGGCGGGCTCAGGGACCAGTCGATGTCGGCGATGTAGTCCAGCGAGGAAAGCTGGGCGGCGGCGGCGAAGTCGGCCAGCGACAGGGAGGGGCCGGCCAGCCATTTCCGCGTTTCCGCCAGCCAGCCGATATAGTCCAGGTGGTAGCGGATGTTGGCGTAGCCGGCGCGGAGCGCGGTGGCGTCGGGGTTGCCGCGGCCCATCAGGCGCTTGAGGTACTTCTCGCCAAGCAGGTTGCGCGTCACCTCATGGTGGAACTTGCCGTCGAACCAGGCGGCGAGACGGCGCACCTCGACCCGCTCGGCGAGCGTGCGGCCGAGCAGCGGGGTGTCCGGATAGGCCTCCTCCAGATACTCGCAGATCACGCCGGAGTCCGGGATCGACAGGCCGTTCTCCTCCACCAGCATCGGCACCGTGCCGGCCGGGTTGAGGTCGAGGAACTCGGGCCGGCGCTCCCACACCTTCTCGTTCTTCAGCTCGAACGGCAGCCGCTTCTCCGACAGGACCAGGCGGACCTTGCGCGAGAACGGCGACAACGGGATGTGGTGCAGGATTCGCATGGGCGCGGAAGGTATTTCATCCCACGACCGGTTGCCAGAGAGCCGGTGCCACCGAACAGAACGCATCCGGTTTGATGACGGCACGCCCCGCGTGCATGCTGCGCCGGTCCTGTTTCCCGAGGCCTGCCGTGCCAGACCACGCCGCCCAGAGTCATGCCCAGACTCATGCCCAGACCGATACGCAGTCGACCAGCGATCCCGGCGCCGGCGGGCCGCGCCCGCTGCCGCAGATCCGGGTGCGCGGCCGCTCGTTCATGGCGCTGGTGCTGTCGCCGGAGCCGCCGCTCGGCGACTGGCTTCGGGGACTCGACGTGCAGATCGCCAAGTCGTCGGCGTTCTTCGAGGCGCGTCCGGTGATCCTGGATTGCGGGCTGCTGAGCCCCGACGACGACGGGCTGGACCGGCTGGTGCCGGCGCTGCTGGAACGCGGCATCCGGCTGATCGAGATCGAGGCCGATCCGTCCTGGGCCGCGACCGCGGGCTGGGACTGGCCGCAGGGGTACGGCGGCGGCCGGGCGATCGGCGCGGTCGAGATCCCGGCCGAGGCGTCGCCGGCGGCGCCGGACCCGGGCCGTGCCTCGCTGGTGATCGAGGACCCGGTGCGCTCGGGGCAGATCGTGTCCTATCCGGATGGCGACGTGATCGTGCTGGGCTCGGTGGCGTCAGGGGCGGAGGTGTCGGCAGGCGGCTCGATCCACGTGTACGGCGCGCTGCGTGGGCGGGCGCTGGCCGGTGTCGGCGGCAACGCCCAGGCACGGATCCTGTGCCGCCGCATGCACGCGGAGCTGCTGGCGATCGACGGGCTCTACATGACGGCGGAGGACATGGCCACGGAGCGGATCGGGCACTCGGTGCAGGCCCGGCTCGACGGGGAGTCGCTGGTGCTGTTGCCGCTGGATTGAGGTAGGACACGTCGGACAGGTCCGATCTCGTATCGGAATCGACTCGAGGAAGGGTACGCGCATGGCCAAGGTGGTGGTCGTTACTTCGGGCAAGGGAGGCGTGGGCAAGACCACGTCGACCGCCGCCCTCGGCGCCGCCCTGGCGCAAGGCAACCAAAACGTCGTGGTGGTCGACTTCGACGTCGGCCTGCGCAACCTCGACCTGGTGATGGGGGCGGAGCGCCGGGTGGTGTTCGACCTGATCAACGTGGTGCAGGGCGACGCCAAGCTGTCCCAGGCGCTGATACGCGACAAGCGGGTCGAGACGCTGTCGATCCTGCCGGCGAGCCAGACGCGCGACAAGGACGCCCTGACTCCCGACGGGGTGGCGCGCGTGATCGACGAGCTGCGGGCGAAGTTCGACTGGATCCTGTGCGACAGCCCGGCCGGGATCGAGAAGGGCGCGCAGATGGCGATGTACCACGCCGACGAGGCGGTGGTGGTGACCAACCCGGAAGTGTCGTCGGTGCGCGACAGCGACCGGATCATCGGCATGCTGGACAGCACCACGGCCAAGGCCAAGGCCGGCGACAAGATGCCCAAGCACCTGCTGCTGACCCGCTACGACTCCGCACGGGCGGCGCGCGGCGAGATGCTCAGGATCGAGGACGTGCTGGAGATCCTGTCGATCCCGCTGATCGGCATCATCCCGGAAAGCGAGGAGGTGCTGCGCGCGTCCAACCTCGGTTCCCCGGTGACGCTGAGCAACCCGGACAGCGCGCCGTCGCGGGCCTATTTCGACGCGGTGCGGCGGCTGAAGGGCGAAAGCCTGGACATGAGCGTGCCGTCCGACCGCAAGGGGCTGATGGCCAAGCTGTTCAAGTGGAGGGCGGCATGAGCTTCCTGTCCGGGCTGTTCAACAAGCGCAGTTCCGCGCCCGTGGCGCGCGACCGGCTGCAGATCCTGCTGGCGCACGAGCGCGGCGCCGGCGAGGGGCAGAGCGACCTGATCGCCAAGCTGCGGGAGGAGATCCTGAACGTGATCGCCCGACACGTGCCGATCGACCGTGACAAGGTTCAGATCAAGCTCGACCGCGGGGCGGCGGTGTCGACGCTGGAGATCGACATCGAGGTGCCGGAGCTGAAGCCGGCAGCGGCCGGAGCTTCGGCCGGGATACGGGAGAACCTCCGGAGCAAGGCGGATCCGGCCAGCGGCAGCCAGAGCCTGCCGACCGGGCCCTGAGGGACCCGGCCAGGCATGGCCGCAGCGGGTATTGCTTCATTCGCCGATAGGACCGCAGTATCATCACGGTCCCGTTACCAAGGCAGGACCGACCGGACATCGCCACGCCGGCGGATGTGTCGTGAAAGGCTTCACCATGATGTTCCACAGGCGAAACATTCTTGCGCGCTAGGGCGGGTCGGGCGGCGGGCCTGCGGCGGGGATTAACCTTTTCTGCAGGATCGGCGTCCAGGATCGGGTCGATGCCGCTGGAGCCGGCTCGGAGTCGGAAGAACAGCGGGACAGCGTCACACCTCGTCGGGAGCCGCCCATGAAGTCGCAGCGCGTCGTTCTCACCCCGGCACCCGGTGCCGTGTTCCTTCGGACCAGCGCGACGTCGCTGGAGATGACGCCCGGCGAGGCGCTCCGCTTCTGCGAAGAGATCAGGTCGTGCGTCCAGGTGGCGCTGGCCGCCCAGGACGGCTCGGCGCTGCGCCAGATGATGGGCCAGATCCCGGGCTGAACGCGACCGGACGGCGCCCGGGTCAGAACTCGGGCAGGTGCTGCTCCAGGCGCTGGTTGCCGTGGCTGATGTCCAGCATGGCGGCGCTGCGGGCGGCGGCGCCGTCGCGATGGCGCAGCGCGTCGAGCAGCCGGTCGTGCGGATGGCCGTCGCCGTCCAGCGGGCGCAGCGGGCGGTCGAAGCTGAGCGCGTAGAGCGGCCCCAGGCGCATCCACAGGCCTTCCAGGGTGCGTAGGATTAGCGGCGCCCGTCCGGCGCGGCAGACCAGGCGATGGAAGGCGGCGTTGGCGTCGAGCATCGGGAGGTGCTGCTGGCGCAGGTGGGCGGCGACGCAGCGGGCGTTGACCTGTTCCAGCTCGTCGATCTGCGCGCTGTCGGCGAACTCCGCCGCCCGCTCGGCGGCGCGCGCTTCCAGGTCGCCGCGCATGGCGGCGAGCTCGCCGAAGTCGGCCCGGTTCATCACCGGCACGATCGCCGAGCCGCGCTCGTCGAGGCAGAGCGCCTGCTCCGACACCAGCCGAAGCAGCGCCTCGCGCACCGGGGTCGGGCTCAGGCCCAGCTCGGCGGCAAGCGGACGGAGGATCAGGCGGTGCCCGGGGCGCAGCCGGCTGGAGGTCAGGGAGCGGCGGATCTGCGCGTAGGCGCGCTGGCTGAGGCTGTCACGGCCGCCATCGGCGCCGGGCGACGTCGGCAGCAGGCTGGTGCCGTCATGCGCCGCAGCGTCGACCGTGTCGGCAAGCACTCGATCGTTCACGGCCGGCCGCCCATTCCTGTGCCCGTTCCGCCGGGCGGAACGGAGCAGTTTCGTCGTTTCGTTGACGTATGTAACAAGCGGGAGGGCCGGTTGTGAAGCGGCACCTGCTGCAATCCAGGGGCCTGATGCGCCGGCACCCCGGTGGTGCCCACGGGAACCGCTACACCACGTCCTCCAGGCTCATCGCCTGCCTGGACAGCAGGTCGCGATAGGCACCCTCGCTGCGTTCCAGTACTGAGGGCGGCCCATCCTGCAGCACGCGGCCGGACTGCATCACCACGATCCGGTCGAAGTCGCGCAGCGTGCTGAGCCGGTGCGCGACCGCGATCACGGTGCGCCCGACCATCAGCCGCTCCAGGGCGCGCTGCACCAGCTGCTCGCTTTCGCTGTCGAGCGCGCTGGTGGCCTCGTCGAGCAGCAGGATCGGGGCATTGCGCAGAAAGGCGCGCGCGATGGCGATGCGCTGGCGCTGGCCGCCGGACAGCTTCACCCCGCGGTCGCCGACCTCGGTGTTGAAGCCTTCCGGCATCGCCTCGATGAAGTCGCGGCAGCCGGCGGCGTCGGCGCTAGCGCGCACCTCCTCGTCGGAGGCCTCCGGCTTGCCGTAGCGTATGTTCTCCAGCACCGAGCGGTGGAACAGCGATACGTCCTGCGGCACCACCGAGATCACCGCGCGCAGCGCGTCCTCGGTGAGGCCCGGCAGGTCCTTGCCGTCGATCAGGATGCGGCCGCCCTGGACGTAGCGCATGCGCTGCAGCAGGGCGAGCACGGTGGTCTTGCCGGAGCCGGAGCGACCGACCAGCCCGATCCGGGTGCCGCCGTCGATCCGGAGGCTGAAGTCGGACAGCACCGGGTCGCCGCCGGGATAAGCGTAGGTGACGTGCTCGAACACCACCTCGCCGCGCGGGTCGGCGCCGAAGCCGCCGGCATCGGCGGCGTCCGGCATGTCGTGCGGCAGCAGCAGGGTGGATAGCGCTTCCGCCAGCCGGGCGACGTGCTGGATGGTTTCGACCAGCGCCACCGCGAGGTCGCGGGTGCCGTGCAGGATCATGAAGCCCAGCGTCACCACCATGACGACGTCGCCCACCGTGGCGACGTGATGCTGCCACAGCAGCACCGACCAGATCAGCAGCATGGCGGTCAGGATCGCGGTCAGCACCGCGTGGATCAGGCGCAGACGCTCCAGGTAGCGCAAGGAGGTGCCGCGCGCGTGCATCTCGCCCTCCATGCGCTGGCTGAAGCGCACACGCTCGCGCCGCGTGGCGCCGAACGCGCGCACCAGGGGCATATTGTTGATGATGTCGAGCAGCTCGCCGTCCACACGGGCGGCGTCGGAAGCGTAGCGGTGGTGCAGCGGCCGTCCGCCGGCGGCCATGCGGAACATCAGCATCGAGATCAGGGCGGCCAGCACCACCAGCACCGCCGCCATCGCCGGGCTCACGGTGATCATCAGCAGGATGGAGAAGGCGACGTTGAGGCAGGGCGGCAGCACGTTCCAGGTGGCCAGGTTCTCCAGGGTGAACATGGCGTTGGAGGTGGCGGTGATTCGGCCGGCGAGCGTGCCGGGCATGCGGTCGGCGAAGTAGGACGGGGCGTGGCCGGTCAGGTGACGGAACAGGTCGCGTCGCAGGTCGCCGGTGACGGCGACGAAGGCGTAGGTCGACACCCAGCCGCCGACCCGCCAGGCCAGGTTGTCGACGCAGATCAGCAGGCCGAGCAGCCCGACCGCGACCCAGACCGGGCGCATCGGCCCGCCGCGATAGTTGGTCAGGGTGTCGACCAGGTAGTGCACGGCGTAGGACGAGCCGACCACGGCGACCACCGCCACCAGCACCGACAGCAGGATCAGCGCGTGCTGCAGCTTGTGGCGCAGCACGTAGCGGGCCATGAACGCCAGCGGCCGCGGCGCCAGGCGGATCAGGTCGGCATCGTCGATGGTGACCGCCTCGTGCGGCCCGGGGGCGGCCCTGCGCGTCGAGGTCATGCGCCGTCTTTCCGGTCGGATCGGGGCTTCGGGCACGGGCGGGCTGTTAACGGTTCGGTCATCACGATTAGTTCACCCGTCCGTGTTCGTCATCGCCAACAAAATGCCTCGTTCCGGGCGTTGATTGGGAGTCATAACCTGCAAGGAGCGTACATGCGTATCGCCCAGATTGCCCCTCTCCACGAGGCCGTGCCGCCGAAGCTGTATGGCGGCACCGAGCGTGTTGTATCGTTCCTGACGGAGGAGCTGGTCAATCTCGGGCACGACGTGACCCTGTTCGCCAGTGGCGACAGCGTGACGGAGGCCAACCTCCACGCCTGCTGGCCACGCGCGCTCCGGCTGGATCCGGCGATCCGCGACCCGATCGCGCCGCACATGCTGATGATGGAGCAGGTGGCGCAGCGGCTGGACCAGTTCGACGTGCTGCACTTCCACATGGACTACTGGCCGTTCACCCACTTCTCGCGCCAGCCGGTGCCCTGCGTCACCACCATGCACGGCCGGCTCGACCTGCCCGAGCTGCAGCCGGTGTTCGACGCCTTCCCCGGCGTGCCGGTGGTGTCGATCTCCGACAGCCAGCGGCGTCCGCTGCACGGCGCCAACTTCGTGCGCACGGTGCTGCACGGGCTGCCGGAGCGCCTGCTCACGCCGCAGGGCAACCCGGACGGCAGCGACCGTTCCTATCTCGCCTTTCTCGGCCGCATCTGCCCGGAAAAGGGTGTGGACAAGGCGATCCGCATCGCGCGCGCGGTCGGCATCCCGCTCAGGATCGCGGCCAAGGTCGACAAGGTGGACACGGAATACTTCGAGACCGTGATCCGGCCGATGCTGGGTGCCGGGGTCGAGCTGATCGGCGAGATCAACGACGGGCAGAAGGCGGCCTTCCTGAGCGGCGCGCGCGGCCTGCTGATGCCGATCGACTGGCCGGAGCCGTTCGGGCTGGTGATGATCGAGGCGATGGCCTGCGGCACGCCGGTGATCGCGTTCAACCGCGGCTCGGTGCCGGAAGTGATCGAGGACGGTCTGACGGGTCTGATCGTGGAGGACGAGACCAGCGCGATCGCCGCCATCTCGCGGCTGCACACGCTGCACCCGGCGGCGATCCGGGCCCGGTTCGAGCGCCGGTTCACCGCCCGCCGGATGGCGGACGACTACCTCGCCGTCTACCGGCAGCTGGCGATGCAGCACCGGCCGAGCCTGCGGCTGGTGTCCGGCGAGTAGAACCGCATCGGGTCGGGCCGTCATGCGGTCCGACCGCTCCGACGCGGCTGCTTCATCCCGGTGACGAGGCAGGGCCCGACCGGGCGTTCGCGACCCGAGCCTGACGCCCGGTTGGGCTGGCAGTTCTGGATCGATCGCGGCGGCACCTTCACCGACGTGGTCGGCCGGTCTCCGGACGGGACGCTGCACGACGCCAAGCTGCTGAGCGAGAACCCGGCGGCTTATGACGACGCGGCGCTGGCCGGGATCGCGCTGCTGATGGGGGTGCCGCCGGGCGGGCCCGTCCCGGTCGAGGCGATCGACGTCGTGCGGATGGGCACCACGGTCGCCACCAACGCGCTGCTGCAGCGGCGCGGCGCATCCACCCTGTTCCTGGTGACGGCCGGCTTCGGCGACCTGCTGCGAATCGGCAACCAGGCGCGGCCTGCCTTGTTCGCCCTCGACGTGCGCCGCGAGCCACCTCTGCCGGCGCGGGTCGCCGAGATCGGCGGGCGGCTCGATCCGGACGGCCATGAGGTCACGCCCCTCGACGAGGCGGAAGCGCGGGTCGTGCTGGCCCGGGCGGTGGCGGACGGCCACGAATCCTGCGCGATCGCGCTGATGCATGGCTGGGCGCATCCGGAGCACGAGCGTCGCCTGGCGTCGCTGGCGCACGAGGCGGGGTTCGCGCACGTTTCGGCCAGCCACGTGGTGGATCCGGCACCGCGGCTGGTGCCGCGGGCGCAGACCACGGCGGTGGACGCCTACCTGGCGCCGGTGCTGCGCCGGCACGTCGATCGGCTGCATCGGGCGCTGCCAGGGGTGACGCTGTTGTTCATGCAGTCGCATGGCGGGCTGGTGCGGGGGGAACGCTTCCGGGCGCGGAACGCGATCCTGTCCGGGCCGGCCGGCGGGGTGGTGGGAGCGGTGCGCACCGCCGCGGCGGCCGGCTTCGCGCGGATCGTCGGCTTCGACATGGGTGGCACCTCCACCGACGTGTCGCTGCACGAGGACGGGTTCGAGCGCACCGATGCAGCCCTGGTGGACGGGGTGCCGGTGCGGGCGCCGACGCTGGCGATCGAGACGGTGGCGGCGGGCGGCGGCTCGATCCTGCGTTACGACGGCGAGCGGCTGCGGGTCGGACCTGACAGCGGCGGCGCCGATCCGGGACCGGCGGCATACCGGCGCGGCGGCCCGCCCACGATCACCGACGCCAACATCCTGCTCGGCCGCATCCCGGTCGACCGGTTCCCTGCCCTGTTCGGCCCGGACGGCGACCAGCCGCTCGACCCGGACGCGGTGGCGGCGGCGTTCGACCGGCTGGCCGAGGGGTTCGCCGCCTCCGGCAGTCCGTCCGCGCCGCGCGAGATCGCCGCCGGGGCGATCGGGCTGGCGGTGCAGCAGATGGCCGACGCGATCCGGCGCATCGGCCTGCGGCGCGGCCGCGACCTCGACGGGTTCACCCTCGCCTGCTTCGGCGGCGCCGGCGGGCAGCACGCCTGCCTGGTGGCCGACGAGCTGGGATTGGAGCGGATCTTCATCCATCCGCGTGCCGGGCTGTTGTCGGCGTACGGCATGGGGCTCGCCGACCAGTCGGTGCTGCGCCGGAGCGCGGTGGAGGCGGTGCTGGGCGCCGACGGCACGGCGCTGGACGCGCTGGCGGACCGGCTGGAACGGGAAGCGCGTGCGGCGCTGGCGGAGGATGGCGCCGATCCGGACGTGTTGACCTGTACCCGCACGGTGCAGCTGCGCGTCGCCGGCAGCGACGCCTTCCTCGACGTGGCGCTGGCGGCGCCGGCGGCGATGCGGGCAGCGTTCGCGGTGCTGCACCGCCGGCGATACGGCTTCGCTCTGCCGGAGCGGGCGCTGGTGGTGCAGGCGGTGCAGGTGGAGGCGACGGCGCCGGGGCAGCCGATCGACGAGGCGCTGCTGCCGGAGCGGGACGCGGCGGTGCCGGGATCGGTGTCGATGTGGGACGGCAGGGCGATGCGGCCGACGCCCCTGCACGATCGGGCGCTACTCGGGCCGGGCCGGCGCGTCGCGGGGCCGGCGCTGATCGCGGAAGCCAACGCTACCACGGTGGTGGAGGACGGATGGGTGGCGGAGGTGGACCGGCGCGGCGGGCTGGTGCTGACGCGGAGCGCGCCGCGTCCGGCGGTCGCGGCGGCGGGTGACGGGCAGCCCGACCCGATCCGGCTGGCGCTGTTCAACGCCGTGTTCATGAGCGTGGCCGAGGAGATGGGGGCGGTGCTGCAGAACACGGCGCTGAGCGTCAACATACGCGAGCGGCTCGACTTCTCCTGCGCGCTGTTCGACGCGGACGGGCAGCTGGTCGCCAACGCGCCGCACGTGCCGGTTCATCTAGGGGCGATGGGCGAGAGCGTGCGGCACGTGTTGCGCACGCGCGGCGGCCGGCTGCGTCCAGGGGACTCGGTGGCGCTGAACGACCCGTTCCGCGGCGGCACCCACCTGCCGGACATCACCGTGGTGACGCCGGTGTTCGACGCGGCAGGGGTGTTGCGCTGCTTCGTCGGCAGCCGCGGGCACCACGCCGACATCGGCGGCATCACGCCCGGGTCGGTGCCGCCGTTCTCCGCAACGCTGGCGGAGGAAGGGGTGGTGCTGGACGACGTGCTGGTGACCGAAGGCGGCCGGTTCCGCGAGGCGGAGCTGCGTGCGCTGCTGCGGGACGCGCCGTGGCCGGCGCGCGATCCGGACACCAACATCGCCGACCTCCAGGCGCAGCTCGCCGCCAACGGGGCCGGGATCGCGGCGCTGGAGCGGGTGGCCGGGCGCTACGGCTGGGACACGGTGGCTGCCTGGTTCGGCCACGTGATGGACAACGGCGAGCGGGCGGTGCGCCGGCTGCTGGACCGGCTGCCGGACGGGGCACGCGCGTATCCGCTCGACGACGGGGCGATGCTGCGCGTCGCGGTGCGGATCGACCGCAACGCCCGCAGCGCCGTGATCGACTTCGCCGGCACCGACGCGCAGCGGCCCGGCAACTTCAACGCCCCACCGGCGGTGGTGCGGGCGTCGATCCTGTACGTGCTGCGCTGCCTGGTGGACGACGACATCCCCTTGAACGACGGCTGCCTGCGCCCGGTGGAGATCCGGGTGCCGGACGGCAGCTTCCTGTCGCCGCGTCCGGGGGCGGCGGTGGTGTCGGGCAACACCGAGCTGTCGCAGGCGGTTGCGAACGCGCTGCTGGGGGCGCTCGGCGCCTGCGCGTCGGCACAGGGAACGATGAACAACTTCGTGTTCGGGGATGCGGCGCGCCAGTACTACGAGACGATCGGCGGCGGCACCGGGGCGGGTCCGGGGTTCGACGGCGCCGACGGGGTGCAGAGCCACATGACCAACACGCGAATGACCGATCCGGAGGTGCTGGAGATGCGTTTGCCGGTGCGGGTCGAGCGGTTCGCCGTCCGGCCGGGTTCGGGGGGCAGCGGCCGGCAGCGCGGCGGGAACGGGCTCGTGCGCCGGCTGCGGTTCCTCGAGCCGATGACGGCGATGCTGGTGTCGTCGCGTCGCACGGTGGCGCCGTTCGGGCTCGACGGCGGCGGCGACGGCGCGGTCGGCCGGCAGCGGGTCGAGCGCGCCGACGGCACGACCGTGGTCCTTGCCGGAGTGGCGCAGGCGGAGCTCGGGCCCGGCGACGCGATCGTGATCGAGACGCCGGGCGGCGGCGGCTGGGGCGCCGGTTGAGGCCGGCGCCGTGGTTCAGGCGAGGCCGAGCAGCTCCACGTCGAAGATCAGGGTGGCGTTGGGCGGGATCGTCCGGCCGGCGCCACGCGCGCCGTAGCCGTGCTCGGGCGGCAGCACCAGGATGCGGCGGCCGCCGACGCGCATGGTGGCGACGCCGAGATCCCAGCCGGAGATCACCTCGCCCACGCCGAGGGTGAAGCGGAACGGGGTGCCGCGATCGCGCGAGCTGTCGAACTTCGCCCCCTCCTTGCCGTCCTCGTCGAGCCAGCCGGTGTAGTGCACCACCACGGTCTGTCCCCGCGTCGGCGACCCGCCCTGCCCTTCGACCTCGTCGCGGTAGCGGATGCCGTTGGGCAGGGTGACGAAGTCGGTGTCCATGGGATGCTCCGAGGTTGGACGGAGCGGCGGTTCTAGCAGGGGGCCGGGCGGATGCCGAGCCGGCCCGGCGGATCGCTAGCCGAACGACACGGGTCCGACTGCGCCGTGCCAGTGGCTCACCCTTGTCCCCGTCTCGTCCATGACGAAGAAATGCGTCATGGTCGGGTGCACCGTCGGGCCGCCATCGACCGGCGTCATGGCGACGGTGCCGCGGAACACCTTCAGGGTGCCACCGTCCCAGTACTCCTTGACCTCGTGCAGCGCGGTGAAGCCGGTGTCGATGAAGGCGCGGAGGTTGTCGCGGATCGCCTCCCGGCCGTGCCAGTCGGCGACGCCGAGGTTGCAGATCGCGTCCTCCGCGAAGCAGTCGAAGCCGGCGCCGAACGTCTTGTCGTCGATCTCCTTCCACATCGCCAGAAGCCAGTCGGGGGCCGGCTTCTTCTCGAACGTCCTGGTGTCCATGGGAGTCTCCGATGATCGTGCCGTCCGTGCCGCTCGCCGGAATGGCGGTCGCCATGCCTGCCGGGCCGGAGCCGATGCCGGGACGGGTCCTGAGCCCGGTCCGGCGCCGAGCGGGACCATGCCGGCCGGCGCTGCCGTGCCTCAATTACCTCCGAGGTCATGGACGATGCCGGTCCGGACCGGCCGGCGCGCCCGCTTCCCGTCCAAGGACTGCCGGGCCGGGTCCGGCCCGGCATGACCCGGCGTGCCGGACGGGGCGGCGAGCTCGGGGCGCTCCTGCGCCATTGGCGACAGGTTCGCGGCCTGAGCCAGCTCGGCCTCGCCCTGGAGGCGGGAATGTCGCAGCGCCACCTGAGCTTCGTCGAGACCGGGCGTAGCACGCCGAGCCGGGACACCCTCCGCGCCGTCGCCGACGCGATGGCGATCCCGTTCAGGGAACGCAACACGCTGGCCCTGGCGGCTGGCTATGCGCCCGACCACGCCGTGGACGAGCTGGACGCGCCGGAGATGCGCAGCGTCACCGCAGCGCTCGCCCGCGTGCTGCGGCAGCACGAGCCGTTCCCCGCCTTCGTGCTGGACCGCGGCTGGAACGTGGTGATCGCGAACGACGCCGCACGGCACTTTCTTGAACGGTTCATGCATCTCGAAGCCCATCCCACTCCGCGCAACATGCTGCGCCTCATGTTCGACCCCGGAGCCATGCGGCCGTTCATCCATGACTGGGACACGGTGGCCCAGGCGTTGATCGACCGCGTGTTCCGCGAAGCGACCGGGCAGGTGCTCGACCAGCCGGCGCGCGCGCTGCTCGACAGCCTCATGGCTTATCCGGGGGTCAAGCCGGAGTGGCGCCGGTTCACGCCGGCGTCCGGCGCTCCGGTGGTCCCGATAGGCTTCGTTCGCGACGGGACGGTGCTGAACTACTTCTCCCTGGTGTCCGTGGTGGGAACCCCCCGGTCCATCCTCACCCAGGAGCTTCGCGTCGAGTGCATGTTCCCGGCCGACGAGGCGACGGAGCCGCGTCACCTGGCGCTCATGGCCGAGGCGCCATCTTCCGGAAGCCCGGAGGATCCCCGGAAGCCGTCGTGAGCCCGGACCGTCGGCAGCGCCGTGGTCGGATCAGGGCGGGCTCCGTCGCGCTGTCGGGACAGGAGCGGGTGCCGTCCGCTCAACGGCAGGACCGGCAGCCACACGCGTGTCCGAGGACGCTGCCGACCGCGAGGATGGTGTTGAAGCAAACGTTTCGCCGCATCCATCGCCGATCGGAGGGAGGGAAACGTCGTTCCGGCAGGCCGGTGGTCGGGCCTGCACCCTGACGAGGTTATCAAATCTTTAGAGTGCATCGCGAAATCGTCACAAAAAAGCGACATCCGGTGCCAGCGTCGGTCCGTATCAGTCCCGGGAGGCGCAGGACGTGACCTCCCGAAGCGCGTCATGCGCGCCACCAGGGACAAAACGCACCATGCAGCAGAACGACATTTCTTCGACGGCCTCTTCCCGCCGCTCCCTGCTGGGACGAGCGGGCGTGGGCGCCCTGGCGGCCGGAGCGATCGCCGCCGGCATCGGCCGCACGTCGCCGGCCGAAGCAGCGACCGCCGACATCGACGTCGGCATCCTCAACTTCGCTCTCAATCTGGAATATCTCGAAGGCGAGTTCTACAACCGCGGCGTCAACGGCCACGGCCTGACCAACATCGGGACGCCCGGCAAGGTGGTCGGCGCCAGCAAGGTGTCGTTCAACACGCCGTGGCTTCAGAAGCTGTTCACCAACATCGCCCTCGACGAGGCCAACCACGTCGCCTTCCTGCGCGGCAACCTCGGCACTGCCGCCGTCGCAGAGCCCAACATCGACTTCACGACCGGCTTCCACATCATCGGCGAAGCGATCGGATTGCCGAGCTTCAACCCGTTCGCCGACGAGCTGAGCTTCCTCCTTGGTGCCTACGTGTTCGAGGATGTGGGCGTCACCGCCTACAACGGCGCCGCCCCGCTGGTCACGAGCAAGACCTATCTCGGCGCCGCCGCCAGCATCCTGGCGATCGAGGCCTACCACGCCGGTGCGATCCGCAGCGCGCTCTACCAGGCCGGCTATGCAGTCTATACCGACCGCATCGCCGCGCTCCGTGCCATGCTGTCCGGCACCGGGCCGGGCACCAAGCTGCCGAGCGACGACGCGGGCGACGACAGCACGAACGGCGCAGTCAACCTCGCGCCGACCGACAAGAACTCGCTCGCCTTCACCCGCACGCCGGAGCAGGTGCTCGCCATCGTGTTCGCCGGCGGCACCACCAGCGGCGGCTTCTTCCCGAACGGCGTCCAGGGGATGTTCACCTCCTCGATTGGCTGACCCCACGCCTGATGACCGGTCGCACTCCGCGGCCGGTCATTCCGTGGCTGGCCGTACTCGGTCGCAAGGAGGCCTTGACCCAGATGGCAGGCTTGGTTGGAGTCCTGGTCCGGCAGAAGGTGATTCAGGCGACCATTCTCCTGTTCATGATCGGCCTGCCCGATGCGGCTCATGCTCATGTCAAATGGTGCACGGTCACCAACGTGCGCGACATGCCGGTGGTGCTGCACAGCGTCCTTTCCACCATCTTCCTGATCGTTCTTGCCGGCTTCACTCTTATGGTGCTTCTCGGCTTCAGCCTCGACGGCTGGGTTGCCCGGCGCTGGCCGAAGCGCCTCAGCAGCGGTGCGGCACGCGGCCCGATCGAGGACCGCCTGATCCGTGCCGCAGCGGGAGCCTACTTCATCTATGCCTCGATAGCCGGCACGATGATCCTGACGCCGGAACTGACAACCCACGCGACCTGGATCCCCGTCGTGCAGTTCCTGATTGCGCTGTTCCTGATCTGGCGACCGACATGCCTGTTGTCGGGGCTTGGCATCCTCGTTCTCTATCTATTCGCCGTCCGGCAGTATGGCTTGTTCCACCTGACCGACTACGTCTTCCTGCTATGCCTCGCGATCTACCTGGGACTGCTCTCGTTTCCTGCGTCCGCGCTAGCGCGCATGCGGGAGCCGTTGCTGGTCGGTGGCCTTGCCTTCAGTCTCGCTTGGACCGCGATCGAGAAGTTCCTTTATCCGCAGTGGACCGATGCGGTCATCGCGATGCATCCCAGCATCGGGCTCGGCCTCCCCGACAGCATCGTCGTCGTCATCGCCGGCTTCGTCGAGTTCACGCTCGCCTTCTACCTGGTCACGGGTCGCGGCCTGCTGCGGCTGGGCGGTGTCGGGTATGCGTTGATCTTCATCGCCGCGATGCCGCCTTTCGGCAGGATCGACGTGTTCGGTCACCTCGTGGTCATCGCGACGCTGGGCATGGTCGTGCTGGGCGGGACGACCCCGATGCAGGAGCGGGTGCATCTGGCGGGACGTGGAATCGTGTTGGATGCGACGTGGATTGCGTTGCTGTATCTGGTCTCGCTTGGGCTGTTCTTTGCTGCCTACTACGCCATGCAAAGAACCTGACTGAGGATTTCTCCAGGTCGCCCCGCTCGACGGTGCCGACGTCCGCGACCTCAAGGCGGTCGAAGGCACGGCTCATCTGGCGCGGCCGGTTCTCGTAGCGGCGATGGCCATGGAACTCCCCGTTCCACGGCAGGTCGGGCGACTGGTGGAGCATGACGTCCGGATCGAGCGTCGCCGCCATCTCGACGAAGTCGGCAGCCGCGCCAGCGCCCGTCGCGTTCATGTAGGCCACTTCAGACGCGTGCAAGCGCGCGATCATCTCGGTCGGCGCGTCACGTTCGCCCATGTCGGCTTCCTCCGCCATGTCGCTTCGATGCGGGCCGCCAGGATCTGGAACCTTCCGATGGCGGTGGACGGTCGTCGGCCGTACTACCTGTCCCGTATGCTGCCTCGTCTAGAACGGGACGACGCGGCTGCGCGTCGGCTCGACGTCGGTGACCGTTGCGACGTCGGCCATCATCCGTCCGGTGTCGACGGACGCGAGTGCCGCCGTCAGGGCCGCCTCGTCTCGGAACACGCAGGTCGAGACGGCGATCAGGCCGCCGCCATCGCCCACGGGGAAGAAGCCGGACACGCTCAGCAGGCCGTACGGGCTCCAGACCTCGCGCACCAGCGGCAGGTGGACCTCGATCCAGTGCCGGCGGTCGAACCGGGAGCCGGCGTCGCCGGCATAGGTGACGAGAAGCATGATCATGACGGAACCTTTGGAGTCGGATGCTCAGGTGAAGTCGAGGCGAAGGCATGTGCCTGCCAGGCCGCGATGTCCTTCGCGAACGCCTCAAGCTTCTTCTCGGTGATGGCATAGGCGATCGGTCCGAGCGGCAGGTGCAGCGGCGGCTCGTCGGCGTCGATCGCCTGGAGGATGACCGTGACCGCCCTGACGGGACATCCGGCCCGCCTGCCGTCGTTGTCGTTGCGATATTGCCGGAGCCTGCCAAAGGTTGCGGCATAAGGCGTCGACCTCGTTGCCGGCGGTGGCGATCGAGCGGCCGAGGGCCGAGCGGCGCCAGCTCCTGCGCCAGCGCCTCGGACAAACCCTCCACCGTGAACCTGGTGGCGTCGTAGCCGCCATGGCCGGGCGCACCCGAGATGCCGGCGCCGGAAGAAACGTTGACGACGTGAGCGGCCCTACGATGGCGCAGCGCCGGCAGGGAGGGGCGTGGTCCCGATCAGCCCGGACGCGTTGGTCTCGAACACCGGCCGGCGCTTCGTCGGCGTCGCCTCCTCGACCGCGCCGATCAGGCCGATCCCGGCGTTGTCGACCAGGACGTCAAGGCGGCCGAACGCGGTCCCGGCCGGGGGCACGGCGGCTAGCGCCGGGCCGTCCCGGATGACGTCGAGCGCCACCGTCCGGACCGTGTCGGATGACGGGCGGCGAGCTCGCCGGCGCGTCCACGCTGCGCCCCATGGCCACCAAGCGGTCGCCGCTGGCAGGCACGGCGTCCGTCGGCACCCGGCCGAAGCCGGTCGAGCATCCGGTGATGAGCCAGGTCCTGGTCATGTCGGGAACCTCATGACGGTGTCGGGTGCCGGGTCGATGACGGCAGCGATCAGCGGCCGTGGTTGAGCGTGAAGTCGGCCATCGCCGACCAGTCCCTGTCGCCCATCCCGGCATCCACGGCCTCCGCCATCCGTCCGCGCACTGCACCGAGCATCGGCAGCGTCCGTCCGGCCGCCTCCGCGGCCATGGCGGCAAGCCCGAGATCCTTGAGCCCGAGCCTGGCCTTGAAGCCAGGCTCGTAGCGGTTCCCGGCGATATTGGCGCTGTAGGTCTCATAGGAGCGGCCGGCGAACAGCGTGCCCAGGATCAGCTCGAAGAAGGCCTGGCGCGGCAGCCCGCTCGCCTCGGTCAGCACCGCCGCCTCGGCCAGCGCCTCGATCGCCATGGTGATCATCATGTTCGCGGCGATCTTGGCCGCGTTGGCCCGGGCAGGCACCTCGCCCATGTCCCACACCTTGCGGCCCAGCACCTCCAGCAGCGGCCGTGCTTGCTCGACCGCCGCCGGCTCGCCGGCCGCGAGGATGTTCAGCTGGCCCTCCTTGGCCACGTCCGGCCGGCCGAGCACCGGCGCGGACACATAGCCGATGCCGGCCCTGGCGTGCGCGGCGGCGAGCTCGGTCGCGAACCCGACCGAGATCGTCGCCGTGACGACGTGCACCGGTTCCGGCCGCGCCCGCTCCAGCACGCCGGCATCGAGCAGCACCTCCCGGATCGCCCCGTCATCGGACAGCATGGTGACCACGATCCCGGCGTCGAACGCTTCCGCCGGCGACGCCACCATCCGCACCCCGTCGAGGCCGGCATTGCCCGTGCGGTTCCAGGCCCGCACGGCATGACCGGCCTTCAGGAGGTTGCCGGCCATGGCGCTGCCCATCGCGCCCAGTCCGATGAATCCGACGTCCATGAACCGGTCTCCTGCGTCCGCCGGCGATGATGACCGGTGAGGCGGCGGGCGGTTCCGCCGGCAGCAAGTTCCCGAGCGGGATCGGCAAGAAGCCGAGGATCGACCGCGCCTTTGACGGCCGGAGGATGATTCCGGACACTGCGCGAGGAGGTGATGTTGATGACTCCTGGTGGAACGTTTGGCTTCTCGCCGGCCAGCCTGCGCTGCAGCACGGCGCTCCCGTCGGAGGTGGTGGCCAGCAGCGTCGCGTGCGGCTGGACCGCGCTGCTCGTCGAGCGGCACCGGGTCGAGCCGAGCGGCGAGGTGTTTGAGACCGCGCCGACCCCGGACCAGACGGTCGTCGTCATGACCAGGGGCGAGCAGGACCTCGTCTCGTTCAAGAACGGCACCTGGCGGCAGGCCACCTACCGGGCCGGCACAGTCGGCATGACCCCGGGCGGCCACACCGACCGCCTGCGCCGGCGGCTGCGCAGCCGGTCGGCGCCCTTCGAGAAGGTGAACCTTTACGTTCCGCAGCAGGCGTTCCACGACGTGGCGGAGCATTACCGGCGTGCCGGACAGCGGCCGCAGGCCGGGCCGATGACGGCGCTCGCGTTCCAGGACCCGGTCGTCGCGCAGGTGGCGGTCGCGCTGCTGCGCGGCATGGCCGACGGCCAGCCCGACCTTTATGCCGAGGCTGCGGTCCAGTGGCTCGCGACCCATCTCCTGTCGGCGCACGGCAGGACGATCGCTGTCGGCGAGCACCGGCCGCCCGGGATCATCGCCGACAGGAGGCTCGCGCGCGTGGTCGAGTACATGAGCGCGCATGCCACGGATCCGCTGACCTTGGAGGACCTCGCGGCGGAAGCCGGTGTCAGCAAGTTCCACTTCACCCGCCTGTTCCGCGCATCCCTCGGAACGACGCCGCATGCGTATCTGGTCGAGCTGCGTCTGGAGGCTGCGCGCAGCCTGCTGACAGGCACCGACCTCAGCATCTCGCAGGCTGCCTCGCGCTGCGGCTTCGGCAACGTTTCGCATTTCGGCAGCGCCTTTGCCAAGCGGTTCGGCCTGGCGCCAAAGGCGTTCCGGAAGGAGGCGAGAAGCGGAGAACTGCGGCGATGATCGCGGTCGGCCTGCAGTCGGCATCGCGCGCGCCCGTGGCAGGAACACGTCGCGGCTGCACGTGTCGGCTCCGAGCGTCGGCGCGGGTCAGTCCCGGTAGTGGGCGGCCCAGGGCAGGACCGCTTCGGCAACGGCATCGGGCTGCTCGACGAACAGCGCGTGCGAGGCGTCCTCGATGATGACGCGTGTCACCCGGCTGCCGAGCTGCGTGCGCAGCTCGTCCCAGTACGGCTTCGGGATGAACGGGTCGTGCTCGGCGACGATCTGGAGCAGCGGCACCTCGCCGCAGGCCCAGAACTTCGACAGCCCGCTCGCCTCCGCCGCCTCGTGCTGCATGCGCAGCGTGTCGGGATACCAGCCGTCGAGCCATATGTCGGGATCGTGGCCAGGAGCGAAGAACGCCGTGCGCAGCGCCGCGAGCCGCTCGGCCCGTGGCGCGGACGGGTCGCCGGCGATGAACGGGGTCCTGCCGATCTCCTTCGGCACCGTCGAGGCCTGGGCGGCGGCGAGCACCACCGCCCGGACCAGCTCCGGATGCAGCGTCGTCACCACGCGGGCCAGGATGTTGCCGAAGGCGTGGCCGAGCAGGAC
>CAXUDP010000018.1:31301-50716 GCA_964249735.1 uncultured Acetobacteraceae bacterium
CTCGACGGGCCGATCAGCTCCTCGGTGAACGGGTCGCCGGCGACGCTCTGGGTGAAGCCGCTGTTCTCGCCGGGGTTCATCGACACCTGGTCGATGGTGTTCTGCCGGTGGGTGGTCAAATAAAGGACGCTCCGATCCTCGTCGATGCAGAAATCGTCGCCCATCCGGCCGGCGACCACCAGCTCGGGAGCGCCTGCGGGCTCGAAGGTGGCGGGATCCACCGGCACGCGCATGAACAGCTTCTTGGCCGTCGCGGTGTAGTACAGGTGGTTGGTCCGCGCGGCGTAGCGCACGCCGTTCACCCCGGGCTGCTCGGGCTTCTGCGTGCCAGGGTAGTAGCCCATGCTCTCGTGCTGCAGCCAGACGCGGGCGGTGGGCGTGCCGCCGCCCGGAGCAAGGTCGACGCGCCAGATCAGGCCGGCGAAGCAGTCTGCGACCAGCACCACGCCCGGCGCGATCAGGCAGCTTCCGTTCAGGCCGCGTGCCGTGTCCGGGAACCGGAACACTGTCTCGGGATGGATGGGCGAGCCCGGCGTCCAGCCGCGCAGGTCCAGGCGGTGCAGGTAGCACTCGTGCGTGGTGTACAGGTTGGTGGTGGACAGGAGGAAGACGTCGGGCTCGATCTCCACCAGGCCCGTGGTCGGCTCCGCGAAGCCGTGCAGCGGCGACGGCTCCACGGGCACGGTGCCGCGTATGGGCGGGACGTACCAGAGCTCCTTGTGGTTCATGGAGGTGACGAGCAGGGAGTTGTCCTCCCGCGCGACCAGGTTCTCGAGGAAGTGCTTGGGCGGGAAGCTGGCGACGATGGCGAGCGTCGCCTGTGGCGCGGTGTTGTGCGACATGGGGTTCCTTCGCAGGGCTTGGCAATGAATGTCGGCGCGACCGGTCAGGCGGGTGCCGGGATCTCGAAGCCGTTCAGGAGGGCGCAGACGATGTGGTAGATGCCGGCGAGAAAGGCGATGTCGACCAGCCCCTGCGTCCCGAACGCCTGCTCGGCTTCTGCATACAGCGACGCGTCCACGCGGTGCCCGGTCGAGAGCTGCCGCGTGTAGCGCTGCGCGACCTTCTCCTTTTCGTCGAGGTCGTCCGGCAGTCCTCCGGCGGCGAGCGTGCGGATCGCCTCGTCCGACAGGCCGGCCTTCCGGGCGACGGCCGAGTGCGCGTAGAGCTCGTAGTCCGACCGCCACGCGGCGCCGACGACGAGGATCACGACCTGGCGGACGCGCTCGTCGAGGGTGGTGTGCGCCTGCTCGGCTTCCTGGAGCGACAGGAAGCTCTGGGTGATACCGGGGCTGAGCAGCACCGGGTTGAACGGCCCGACCAGCCGGCCGTCATCGGTGGTGCTCCGGAAGCCGGCGTCCCTGGCCCAGGGCACCATGGTCCGGTTGAGGCGATGGTAGACCTCGCTCTGCGCGTCGGACAGCGTCGCGGGATCGAGCAACGGCAGGCGGCCGCCGAGGGCGTCGATCGGGGCAGGCATGGCAGGGGTCTCCTGGTTCGCCGGAAGGGCTACTGGTCGAGGCCGGTGGCGTTCGCCGGGACGTCGTAGGCCGCCAGGGTGAGCGACACGCCGGTGAACCAGCCGAGCAGCATGGTCACGTCGACGATCCCCGCATCTCCCAGCAGCGTCCTCGCCCGCCGGAACAAGCCCTGCGGCACCACGCGCGGGGCGACCAGGGCGGAGGCCAGCTCGTACACCACCTGCTGCCGGGGATCGTCGAACGCAGTCGGAAGCCCGGCGATGATGGCCTCGACCTTTTCCGCCGGCAGACCGCCGGCCTTCTCGGCGATCATCTCGTGCTCGTAGTTCGAGTAGGCGGCCAGCCAGCGGCCGTTGACCAGGTTGGTGGCGATCTCGATCTCCGCCTTGGTCAGCGTCGACCGGGTCTGGTAGTAGGCGCCGATCGGAACGACCGTCTTCGACAGCGCCGGGTTCGCCAGCCAGATCTTGTGCGGGCCAGGCACCTGCCCACGCAGCTGGATGGTGAAGTCGTAGGCGTCCCGCATGGCGGGAGGCATGTCGGCGACGGGGGTCTCGTCGAACCGGCCGAACGTTCCGAAATCCTGCTGCCCGGACATGATGATGTCGCCTTTTCCAACCAGGGATGGGTGTGGACCGGGCGGCCGCGGCCGTCTTTCGCGTTCCGACCGCCATTGTCGGTTTCCGATCGCCGCCCGTGGTTCCGGACGATCATGTCGAGCGGTGGCTCAGGACCAGCGTGCGGCGCGCCACGCGCGGGGGCTCAGCCCGGTCGCCTTGCGGAAGGTGGTCGCGAAATGGCTCGGCTGCTCGAAGCCGCATCGCATGCCGATCTCCGTCACCGGCAGGTCGGTGTTCTCCAGCAGGTCGCGCGCCGTCTCGATGCGGATGCGGACCAGGTAGCGATGCGGCGGCTCGTCGGTCGCTGCCCGGAACGCACAGGCGAAGCGGGACGGGCTCAGCCCGCCGACCGCTGCGAGCCGGGCGAGCGGCAGCGCCTCGTCCAGATGCGCCCGCATGTACTCGACCACGCGGCGCAGGCGCACGCCGGGGATGCCGGCCACCTGGTCCGGCATCCGTGGCGACAGGCTGGAATGACGGCGCAGCAGGTGCACGGCCAGGGCACGGACCAGCGTGTCCGTCATCAGCCGCGCGGCCGAGGCGGGCGTCTCGGCCTCGGCCAGCAGCAGCCGCACCAGCCGGTCGGCGGTCTCGTCGGACGCGGCGAGCCTTGCGTCGAGCACGGCGAGAGCCGGGTCGCGGTCGAACATCTCCTCGGCCACGCTGCGCAGCAGGCCGGGAGCCAGATGGAGCAGGACCACGTCGGGCCTGCCCTTGAGGACGCGGCGCACCGGCTGCCCGGCCGGGGTGAGGCTGATCTGCCCGGGACCGGTCCAGCGGCGTTCCAGAGGACCGGCAGCCCGGCCCTCCTCGACCAGGACCGGTCCGAGAAGGTGGCCGACCAGGAGATGGTCGCGCATCCCGGGCAGGTCGATCGGGCCGGGCGGATGGCGGTAGCGCTGGAGGACGACGTCGTCCCAGCCCTCGGACGGGCTGGACAGCAGCGGACGGCTTGGCAGCGCCTCCGCAAGGCGCTCCGGCGTCAGCAGCTGCGCCATCTCCGCCGGATCACCGGACGCTGCCATGATCTCGGTTCCGCATGGACCTGCCCTTCCCGATGATGGACCGGCACGGGCTGCGGCCGGCGCCGACCTTCCGGGCAGGGTGGACATCGTTACGACGGCGTTTACGACGGGAGCCGGCACGAATTGCACCGGCAGCCGCGGGCGATGCCGGCCGGTCTCAGGGCTTGGTGTCCGCCTTGACAGCGCCGCGGGTGCCGATCGGCTTGTCCGGGCCCACGGTGGAGTCGCGCCCGGTCTGCTGTTCCAGCTCGGCGTTCAGCTCGGCGCCCATCAGGATCACGATGGAGGAGATCCAGATCCAGGTCATGAAGCCGACCACCGCGCCGAGCGAGCCGTAGGTCTTGTTGTAGCTGCCGAAGTGGCTGACGTAGAACGAGAAGCCGGCCGACACGAGCACCCAGCCGACCGCCGCCGCGGCGGCGCCCCAGCTGATCCACTGCCAGCGCGCGGTGTTGCGGCTCGGGCCGTAGCGGTAGATCAGGCCGAGCACGCCTGCGAGCACGATCAGCATGACCGGCCAGCGGCCGAGGTCGAGAAGCGTGTCGGCGAGGCTGTCGAGCCCGACAAGGGCGAACAGGATCGGCAGGGCGACCACCGCGAACAGCGCCAGGATCAGGAAGGCGATGGCGCCGAGGGTGAAGCACAGCGAGATCAGGGTCAGGCGGATGAAGGAGCGCTTCTCGTGCTCGTGGTAGACCACGTTCATCGCGTCGAACAGCGACTTCATCCCGGCGTTCGCGCTCCACAACGAGGTGAGCACCCCGACCACGGCGCCGAGACCCAACGCCTTGGAGCCGCTGGAGGTCAGGGCGGACACCTGCTGCTTGATGATGTCGATGCCGCCATCCGGCACCAGCCCGTTCAGGCCGGCGAGCTGGGCGGTCAGGTGAGACGGGTCGGCGAACAGGCCGTAGATCGAGATCAGGCTGGCTATCGCGGGAAACAGCGCCAGCAGCCCGTAGAAGGTGATGCTGGCCGCCTCCGCCATGATCCGGTCCTCGTTGAAGCCGGCTCCCGCGCGCTTGGCGACCGCCCACCAGCCCTTGGCCGGAATCTGGTGCGGTGCCTCGGCGTCGGCACCGGCCCGCTCGGGCTGCGGGCCGGCGTCGTCAGCCTCGGCTTCGGATCCTTCCGTATCGGATCGGGACGGCGTCGGCTCCGGCTGCCTCGGGCGGCGCGGCAGGCCCGCCGCCGGTGCCGGCTGTCGCTGCGGCGGCCCGGCCGGACGGGGCAGCAACAGGCCGATGGCCGCGAGGCCCATCAGCAGGACCAGGTTGGGTCGGCCGGCTTCGTCCATGCGTCGCGGGTCCTCGTGGTTGGCTGTGCGCCAGACGCTCGGCGGCGTGGGTGGTTGCGCCGCGCCGGTCAGGCGGGATCGAGCAGCCGGGCCACGCGCAGCGGCACCGGCGGGTGGCTGTCGTGCACCAGCGAGAACCAGGGGTCCGGCGTCAAGGTGGCGGCGTTGTCGCGGGCCAGCCGGGTCAGGGCCGAAACCATCGGCGGTGCTCCCACCATGCGCCTGGCGAAGGCGTCCGCCTGGAACTCGTGCCGGCGCGACAGGGCGTTGCCGGCCAGGCCCAGCAGCGGCGACACCGCACCCGCCAGCAGCATCGCCAGGATCAGGCTCAGCACCGGATCGGGATGACGGATGCCGAAGCCGGGCAGCAGGGAGGGCTGTCGCGCGAGCCAGCCGATCGCGGCGAGCAGGCCGAACAGGAAGGCGACGCCGCGCAGCAGGCCGGTCAGGGTGTGGCGGTGGTGGAAATGGCCGAGCTCGTGCGCGACCACCGCCTGGATCTCGTCGGGGGTGTGGGCGTCGAGCAGGGTGTCGAACAGGACGATGCGCTTGGTCGGGCCCCAGCCGATGAAGTAGGCGTTGCCGCGGCTGGAACGGCGCGACGCGTCCATCTCGAACAGGCCGCCGGAGCGGAACCCGGCACGGGCCAGCAGCGCCTCGACCGGGCCGGCCATCTCGGCGCGGAGCGGCGTGAAGCGGTTGAACAGCGGGGCGACCAGGCGGACGTGGATCGTCGGCGCGGACAGCATCGCCAGCGTCAGCGCCGCCCACGCCCACAGCCACCACGGCCCGTGCAGTGCCCGCATCGCCCACAGGATGCCGGCCAGGATCGGGCCGCCGACCACCGCCGTCAGCAGCCCGGCCAGGGCGGTGTCGCGCAGGAACAGTCCGGGGCTGCGGCGGTTGAAGCCGTGCCGCCCTTCCAGCACCAGGCTGCGCCAGGCGGCGAGCGGCAGGCCCAGCAGGCTGGCGGCGAGCCACAGCACCCCCGCGATCAGGAGGCTGCGGACGATCGACGGGCCGATCCGGGCGGAAACGAGGCCGGACACGAAGTCGAAGCCCCAGACCAGGGCGACGATGCCGGCGAGAAGGTCGAGCACGGTGGACACCGCGCCGAAGCGCAGGCGGTCGAGCCCGTAGGCGACCGCCTTGCGATGATCGTCCGGCGACACGGCCGCGCGGAAGGCGACCGGCACCGCCGCGGCGCCGTTGCGGATCGCCTGCGCCTGCCGCCGGTCGAGCAGCAGCCCGGCGCCGGCACGCATGACCGACCAGGCGATCACGGCGGTGAGCAGGACCGGCATCGTCAGCGGCTCCGACCGGGACAAGGTGGGTGCGGGCGGCGGGTGGACACGAGACGGCGCATTCCGGGCTCCGGTGCAGCAGGACAGCACCGAGATGGGGTTCGAGATGGCCCCGGTCTAGCGGGCCGTTGTCGCCGGCCGGAACCAGGCCCGGCCTTTCGCCAGGTCGAACGTGACATCCCACTGCCCGAGAATGGTCTCGCCGATATCGCCGTCCATGATCAGGTTGCCGACTGAGGCGGCTCCGTAAACGGGAATGCCGCCCAGCAGGGAGAAGTCGGCGACCTGACCTTCATGACGCGACGGGTCGAGCTTCAACGGGGCCGCGACGTGCTGCCCGATCATGAGCGGGCCGGTGTTGCCGTCGTCCAGCTCCATCCATGCCTGCCCCGCCGGGGTCGGGACCGCGCCATCCACGGTCAGGGCGACACCCTCCACGTCGCGCACGAGACGGACCGGCACCACGGTCGCCCCCTGAATGCGGCGCACGGCACTTGCCGCCGTTTCCACCACGATCTCGTGCGCCTTCAGCCTGATCGTGATCACCCGGCCGGCGAACAGGTCCAGGCCGATCGCGCCGGAATAGGCGGCATGTCGGGTGGCGTGGAGGCCTGGAGCTCGGCGACGCCGGCGATCGGCGCGGTGAAGTCGCGCCCGCCCAGCGACAGGTGGAGATCGTCGCAGCGGCGCATGTCGCCGCGCTCGCCGATCGCCCTGAAGCCGGTGATCTGGCCCCACGGGCTGCAGCCGGCGGTCGCGGCCGTCGCCGGCGTGACGACCGTGACGCCCATCCCGGTGTCGAACATGTACAAGCCCGGATGGCCGCCGACCGAGGCCCGGATCCCGGTGACGCGATGCGGCAGGGACAGGGTCGGGATGACCTGCGGCGACGCCGCCCGGGCATGGACGACCGACACCCCGGTGGTCAGGGCACCGGCAACCGATCCGCACAGCAGGATGATGGCCCGGAAACGCAAAACAGCCTCCAGTCGGACGTCACGCCCATGCCCGCAATCCAGGCGGGGCCGGTTCCGCTTCCGGGGGCAAGCCCCAGGCCAACCAGCCGCCGGACCGGCGTTGCGCATGTGCGCGGCTCTAGACCTCCACCACGATCTTGCCGACCTGGGCGTTGGACTCCATGAATCTGTGTGCCTCCACGATCCCGTCGAGGGCGAAGCTGCGGGCGATCACCGGGCGCAGGCCGCCGGCGAGCCGGTCGAGTACGTAGCGCCTGCCGGCGTCGAGCCGTGCCGGATCGCGGGTGATCTCGAACAGGGTGTAGCCGCGCATCGTCAGCCCCTTGCCGAGTGCCTCGAACAACGGGAACGGGGTCGGCTCCGGGCTGAGGGCGCCGTACTCGATCAGGATGCCGCCCGGCGCCATCGCGCCGGCGAGCCTGGCGACGGTGGGGCCGCCGACCGGGTCGAACACGACCCGGGCCCCCTTCCCGTCCGTCAGGCGCATCACCTCGGCGGCGATGTCCTGCTCGTCCGTGAACACCATCTCGGTGTCCGGCACTGCGCGCGCGAGTGCTTCGGCCTTGGCGCGGCTGCGTGTCAGCGCGACCGGACGGGCGCCCTCCGCGCGGCACAGCTGGATCGCGGCGAGGCCGACGCTGCTGGTCGCGGCCGGGACCAGCACGACGTCGCCGGCTCCGACCTTGGCGATGTCCACCAGCGCGCCCCAGGCGGTCAGGTACTGCATCCAGACCGAGGCAGCCTCGTCGAAGCCGAGCGCCGGCGGATGTGCCACCACCGCGTGCAGAGGAGCGATCACCAGCTCGCCGTACATCGGGTATTCGCTCATGGAGAAGGCCGGGATCGTGCTGACCGCCTGTCCGGGCTCCAAGCCGGACACGCCCGGGCCGACCGCATCGACCACCCCGGCCGCCTCGTAGCCGAGGCCCGAGGGGAGGCTGGGCGCTTCGAGATACATGCCGTTGCGGAACATCGCCTCCGCCCGGTTCAGCCCCAACGCCCGGACCCGGATACGGACCTCGTTCTCGCCCGGATCGCGGGATGGCAGCTCCTCGAGCTGCATCACTTCCGGACCACCGGTTTCATGAAAGCGGACAATGCGGGGCATGACGGGTTCCTCCGGACCTGGCGCCGGTGCGGCACCGGGACGCCAAGACGATGTGGGCGGGTCGGGCGGCCATGCCATCACGCTCCGGATCTCGTGAGGGCGGCGGTGGCCGCGATGGACGCCTGGCGGCCGGCGGCCAGCGGCGCGGTCAGCCGGGCGACGATGCCCGTCGCCGCGGCACGAGCCGCTGCACCCCTGCCACCAGCGCGTCGAGCGCGAACGGCTTGCCGATCACCTCCATCCCCGGCGCCAGCTGCTCCCGCAAGACGTTGCCGGCGAACCCGGTGATGAACAGCACCGGAAGTGCCGGATGGCTTTCCCGCGCCTGGTCGGCCACCTGGCGTCCGTTCAGGCCGCCCGGCAGGCCCACGTCGGTCACCAGCAGGTCGACCCGGCTGTTGGCCTGCAGGAGCTGAAGGGCTGCCACGCCGTCCTTGGCTTCCAGGACCCGGTAGCCGAGGTCGCGCAGCTGCTCGGCGGCGACCGAGCGCACCACGTCCTCGTCCTCCACCAGGAGCACGACGTCGTGCCGGCCGGCCTCCACCGGCCCGGGACCGGGGGCCGGTGCCTCGGCGCCCGCTTCGGCCTCCTGATGGCGCGGCAGCGAGACCTGCACGGTGGTCCCCTCGCCCACCGCGCTCTCGATGCCGATGACGCCGCCGGACTGGCGCACGAAGCCGTAGAGCTGGGACAGGCCGAGCCCGGTGCCCTGGCCGAGCGGCTTGGTGGTGAAGAACGGGTCGAAGGCCAGGTCCCGGGTGACGTCGTCCATGCCGACGCCGGTATCGGTCACCGAGATCTCGACGTGCTCGCCCGGTTGCGCGCCCTCCTGTCCGACGATCTCGGAGTCGGCGAGCCGGACGCACCGGGTCGCGATCAGGAGCCTGCCGCCGCCCGGCATGGCGTCGCGCGAGTTGATCACCAGGTTCAGCAGCGCGTTCTCCAGCTGGCTGGGGTCGCACTGCACCATCCAGGCATTGCCCTTCAGGTCCAGCTCGACCGCCACGCCGACGCCCACGGTCTGCCGGAACAGGTCGGCCATGCCCTCGATCAGCGCGTCGGGCACCACCGGCCTCGGCTGCAGGCTTTGCCGCCGCGCAAAGGCGAGCAGCCGCGTGGTCAAGGCGGAGGCGCGTTCCACGGTCCTGCGGGCGCTGTCGAGGAACCGCGCCGCCTCGCCGGACCGGCCCTGCTCGATCCGGCGATCGATCAGCTCCAGGCTGCCGCTGATCGCCTGCAGCATGTTGTTGAAGTCGTGCGCGATGCCGCCGGTCAGCTGGCCGACGGCCTCCATCTTGCGCGCCTGTCGGAACGACTCCTCGACCTTCCGGCGCTCCTCGGACTCCTGCAGCAGCTGCTCGCGCAGCTCGGCCAGCTCGCGCTCGCGGCGGGCGGACCTGTCGTAGTCGCTCGTGACGTCGGCATGGCTGGCGAAGAAGTACTCGAGGACACCGTCGGTGTCGCGTATGGGTGCGATCAGCAGCCGGTTCCAGAACCCGTCGCCGTTCCGGCAGTAGTTGCGTATGTCGATCTCGATCGGCTCGGCCGCCGTCACCGCGTCGCGGATCCTGCGGATGCTGGCCGGGTCGGTGTCCGGCCCCTGCAGGAAGCGGCAGTTGCGGCCCAGCACCTCCTCGCGGGCGTAGCCGGTCAGGTGGCAGAACGCGTCGTTGACGAACACGATCGGGTTGTCGGTCTTCCGGGGATCGGTCACGATCATGGCCATGCGGGTGGTCCGGACTGCGGCGGCGAACGGGTCGGTGCCGTCGGCGAGGCCGGCCAGCCTGACCGTGAGGCGCTCATCGCCCAGGCTCGACCGTTCCGCCTCCTCCGGCGTCAGCGGGGTGCCGGCGCGATCGTCCTGGGTCAAGGCGGTGTTCCTGTGCGAATCCCCGGGCGGCCGGACGGGGCACGTGGCAGGTTCCGGACCGGCGATGGGGACCCGGACCGCCCGAACGGCGCGGCATCAGTGCGCTCCGTCCCGGCCCTGCAGGCAACGACAGGTCCGGAGGTGATCCAGCAGGCGATGCGGATTGTCCTTCATGGTGACGGGGAACGCCGTCACGCGGGACGGCGGTACCGGTGTGGTAGCGCGCGTTGGAACGCATATCACGCGACGGGAGCAAGATCCAAAAAAGAGAAGGTGCCGATGCTGCCGACGCACCGCCGGCGCACGGCGCCATGGATCAGAGCGGCAGGTGCAGGAACCGGTTGAAGCTGCTGGACCGGTAGTCCGAGAACGTCCCGCCATCGACGAAGCCGCGGGAGCGGTAGAGCGACAGGGCGGGGTCGAACGCCGGCCCGGTGCCGGTCTCCAGGCTCAGGCGGGTCAGGCCGCATGCCTTCGCCTCGGCGACCAGATGATCGAGCAGCGCCGACGCGACGCCGCGTCGAAGGTGGTCGGGGTGGGTGCGCATCGACTTCAGCTCGCCGGTGCCGTCACCCAGGACCCTCAGGGCGCCGATCCCGACCACCTCCTCGCCGTCCCGCGCGGTCCAGACCGTGACGTCGGGCAGCAGGAGCCCGGACAGGTCGAGGGCGAACACCGATCCCGGCGGCGAGCTGGCGTGCATCCCGGCCAGGTGAAGGGCCAGCAGGGCCCGGGTGGCGTCGCCCGACAGGTCGTCGCGCCGGATCTCGAACATCGCCCGGTCCGTTGCCTATGCGAGCGGAGGCTAGGCCTGGCCGAGCGGCGGCGGCACCCGCGCCTCCGCCAGCGCCGCCGCCTGCCGGGCGGCGAGGTCGTCGGCGGCGAAGCCTTCCACCGTCTCGTGGTAGAGACGGTGCCAGTTCAGGTTCGCCTTGAGGCGCAGGAACACGCTGCCCAGCCCGACGGCGGAGCGGTCGATCAGCACGAACTCGCGCGGCGGGCGGACGCCGCCGGTGCGCTTCAGCCCGGCATGCACGCGTTCCGCCACCGAACGGCCGAACAGCGGGTCGTCGCTCTCCTGGATCGGCCGCACCCGGTCCTGCAGCAGCGGCTCGTAGATGAAGCGCGCCCACTCGTTGAGCACGTCCATGGTGTCGCGCGAGATGTCGGTGAAACCCCAGCCCTGGTAGGCGTGGAACGCCTGGTCGTCGTCGCCGGTCTCGATCGCCTGCTGCAGGTCGATCACGCCCTGCACGAATTGCGGCCGGAAGATCCGGATCGCACCGAAATCGAGCAGGTTCAGGCCCTGGTCGGCGCGCACCTGGAAGTTGCCGAGATGCGGGTCGCCGTGGATCACGCCGTAGCGGTAGAACGGCAGGTACCAGGCCTTGAACAGGGCGCGCGCGACGGCGTTGCGGCTGTCGAGGTCAGGGCCGGTGTCGAGGTAGCTCTGCAGCGACATGCCGTCGAGCCAGGTCATGGTCAGCAGCCGGGCAGACGACAGCGCGTCGACCGGTTCGGGGATGCTGACGTCGGTCCGCCCGTCCAGCATCAGCCGGTACAGGCGCAGGTGGGCCGCCTCGCGGCCGTAGTCGAGCTCCTCGCGCAGGCGCTCTGCCAGCTCCTTGTAGACCTCGTCGTGCTGGATCGCGTTGTCCAGGCGGTGGTACAGCGCCATCGCCACGCGGAGCTGGCGCAGGTCGGCGTCCACGGTGGAGACCATGTCGGGATATTGCAGCTTGGCGGCCACCAGGCGTCCGTCGTGCAGCGTCGCGCGGTGCACCTGGCCCAGGCTCGCCGCGGCTGCGGCCTCGCGCTCGAAGCTGGCGTAGCGGGACTCCCAGTTCGGGCCGAGCTCGGTGGCCATCCGCCGCCGCACGAACGACCAGCCCATCGGCGGCGCGTTGGCCTGCAGCTGCGCCAGCTCGGCGGCATATTCCTCGGGCAGCGCGTCCGGAATGGTCGAGAGCAGCTGCGCCACCTTCATCAGCGGGCCCTTCAGCCCGCCCAGCACCGCGCGCAGGTCTTCGGCGTGCGCGGTCCGGTTGGTGCGGAGCCCGATGCGGGCGCCGGCCATGCGCGCGGCGATGCCGCCGACCGCGCCGGAGGTGCGCGCCAGCCTGCGGATCTCGCCGAACACGCTGCCGCCTTGATCGAGGTCCCGCTCTGCCATGGTCTAGACCTGCTCCGCTTCCAGCTCGTCGATGTACCCCGCGATCACGTCCAGGCCCTTGCGCCAGAACGCCGGATCGGTGGCATCCAGGCCGAACGGCTCCAGCAGCTCGCGGTGCCGCTTGGTGCCGCCAGCGCGCAGCATGGCGACGTACTTCTCCCGGAAGCCGGGATGACCGGACTGGAATACGCCGTACAGCGCGTTCACCAGGCAGTCGCCGAACGCGTAGGCGTAGACGTAGAACGGCGAGTGCACGAAGTGCGGCACGTAGGCCCAGAACGCGTCGTACTCGGGTGCGAACTCGAACGCCGGCCCGAGGCTCTCGGTCTGCACCTCGCGCCAGATCGCGCCGATCCGTTCCGGCAGCAGCTCGCCGCCGCGCCGCTCGTCGTGCAGCCTGGTCTCGAAGCGGTAGAACGCGACCTGACGCACCACCGTGTTGAGCATGTCCTCGACCTTGCCGGCCAGCATGCGTCGGCGTCGCGACGGGTCGGTCTCGGCGTCGAGCAGGGCGCGGAAGGCCAGCATCTCGCCGAACACGCTGGCGGTCTCCGCGAGCGTCAGCGGCGTCGAGCTTTGCAGGTAGCCCTGTTCGGCGGCCAGCACCTGGTGGATGCCATGGCCGAGCTCGTGCGCCAGCGTCATCACGTCGCGGGTGCGGCCGTGGAAGTTCATCAGGATGTACGGGTGCGCCGACGGCACGGTGGGATGGGCGAACGCGCCGCTGGCCTTGCCCGGACGCAAGGCGGCGTCGATCCAGGGCCGGTCGAAGAAGCGCTGCGCGATGCCGCCCAGCTCCGGCGCGAAGGCGGCATAGGCGCCGAGCACATGGGTCCGCGCCTGGTCCCAGCCGACGGGAAGGTCGTCGTCGGACGGCAGCGGGGCGTTGCGGTCCCAGTGCTGCAGCTTCTCCAGGCCGAGCCAGCGCGCCTTGAGCGCGTAGTAGCGGTGCGACAGCCGGCCGTAGTCGGTGGTGACGGCGCCGACCAGCGCGTCCACCACCTCGTCCTCGACCATATTGCCGCGGTTGCGCGCACTTCCCGGCCGGGGATAGCCACGCCACCTGTCGGACATCTCCTTGTCCTTGGCGAGCGTGTTGGTGATCAGCGAGAACAGG
The DNA here is from genome assembly GCA_964249735.1 of uncultured Acetobacteraceae bacterium. Lineage (GTDB taxonomy): Bacteria > Pseudomonadota > Alphaproteobacteria > Acetobacterales > Acetobacteraceae > Lichenicola. The sequence goes on from CAXUDP010000018.1 coordinate 44,274, forward strand.
CGGATGTTGCGGTTGAACACTGCGCCGATCGCGTGCGCAGCCGCCTCGCGCACCGAGCGGTCTCGGTCGGACAACCGGTTCAGCGCGTCGCCGACGGTCAGGCCGTTGCCGTCGATCTCGACGCGCAGGCCGGCCATGGTCTCGTCGAACAGCCGGCTCCAGGCGGAAGCACCGGTGACCGACTTCTCATGCAGCACCCGCTCCACCTCCTCCGACAGCTGGTGCGGGCGGAACACGCGCAGGTCGCGCAGGAACGGCTGCCAGCGGGCGAGCGACGGCTCTGCCAGCAGCGGCGCCAGCGCCTCGTCGTCGATCCCGTTCAGCTCCAGGGTGAAGAAGATCAGCCGGGTGGAGATCTCCGTCACCCGCTCGTTGACCGACTGGGAGAAGCGGCCGATCGCCGCGTCCTCGGAGTCGCCGGCGAACAGCAGGCCGGCGTAGGAGCCGGCGCGGCCGAGCAGCTCGTCGATGCGCTCGTACTCGGCGATGGCGGCGGCGAGTGCAGGGGCGTCCAGGCTGCCGAGCTGCCCGGCGTAACGCGCGGCGAAGGCCTGCGTCGCCGCGTCCGCTTCGGCGAGGTCGCGCGCGAGCTCCGGGCTGTCCTGACGGTCGTAGAGGTCGGACAGGTCCCACACCGGCAGGCCGGCGGCGGCGGCGGGTGCTGCGGACAACACGGCGGAGCGGTTGGCGGGCATGGGCGGCGTCATCCTGTTCGACCGGGTCGAATCGTCATCTGTGGTCGTAGGCGCTCGGGTGAAAGGGTGCCAGCCCGCGGGGCGACGCCCCCGTCAGATGCCGAGATCGGGATCGTGCATGCGCGCGGCCAGCGCGTGGCGCACCGGCGGAAGGTTGCCGACACGCAGCGCGGCGTCACGCAGCAGCCGCGCCGGCAGGCTGTCGCCGGCGGCATACAGCCGCATGATCGCCTCCGCGCCAGCGAAGAACAGCCTGGTCTCGCGACGGTGCGTGGCCTCGTAGCGGCGCAGCGCCGCCGGGTCTGCCACGTCCCCGCCGCGGTCCAGCGCGGTGCGGAGCGCCGTGGCCAGGGCGTGCTGGCCGAGCAGGCCGAAGTTGAAGCCGTGCGCGGTGGTGGGATGCATGCCGACCGCGGCGTCGCCCAGCAGGGCGAAGCGGGGCGCTGCGAAGCGCGCGGCATAGGCGGTCACCACCGGCACCGCATGGCGCCGGCCCGCCGGCCGCATCGCGCCGAGCCGGTTGCGGTAGCGGCGGGTCAGCTCGTCGCCGAACGCCCGGTCGTCCAGGGCAAGCAGGGCGTCGGCATCGGCACGGTCCAGGGTCATCACCGCCGAGGACCGGCCGTTGTTCAGCGGCCCCCCGTTCAAAGGCAGCGTCACCAGGGTGCGGCCGTAGTCGAACCAAGCGGTCGCGGTCTGGCCGTGCGGCAGGGGGTGCTCGACCGGACAAACCAGCATGGACTGGCGGTAGTCGTGCAGCGCTGCCGGGATGCGCTGCCCGTCGCGCAGCCGGGAGCGCCTGGTGTCGGCCGCGACCACCAGGCCGGCGGACAGTGTCTGCCCGTCCGACAGCACCGCGCGGGCAGTGCGGCCGTCCACCCGCATCGAGGTGACCGACCGTCCCGGCAGCAGGGACACGGTCGGACGGGCGGCGACCACGTCGTGCAGGGCGCGACGCAGCCAATGGTTGGGCGCGAAGCGGCCGAGCCGGCCATCGGTGCCCTCGCCCGCGCCGAAATGCATGGCGTAGTGCGACGGGCCGTTCAGCACGCGCATGTGCCGCAGCGGCGCCATCGCGTCGTCCGGTATGCGCGCCCAGGCGCCCAGCGCGTCCAGCATCGCCACCGAGCGGTCGGTCAGCGCGATCTCGCGGCCGTCATCGGCAGGATCCGCAAGCGCCGCGGCCGGCTGCGGGTCGACCAAGGCGATGCGCAGGCCGGTATCGGCCAGCGATGCGGCAAGGGCGAGCCCGACCGGGCCTGCGCCCGCCACCACGATGTCGAAGTCCCGCGCCACCCTGCCCCCGTTGCCGCCGCTCCTGCATCTGGTGCGGCGGCGGCGGATCGGGAAGCGTCAATCGTCGGCCTCGGTGGAAAGCGCCACCTCGCGCTGCCGGTCCAGCGCCGCCAGGCGCTCGACCAGCGCGGCGCGCACGCGGTCGAAGGACTCGCGGCCCAGCAGCAGGCGGCGCGGCGCCTCGACCGCGTCGGCGCACTCGATCATGGCCCGGACCATCTTCGCCGGGTCGCCGTGGATCGGGAACGACCGCTCCGCCACGGCACGGCGCACGGTCCCGGCCGGGGTGTCGTCATACACCGCCATCGGCGGCGGGCTGACCAGTCCCTGGCCGAACTCCGTCCTGGCCGGACCGGGCTCGACCAGGGTGAAGGCGATGTTGAACGGCGCCACCTCCTGCGCCACCGATTCGACGAAGCCCTCCATGGCCCACTTGCTGGCGTGGTAAAGGCTGAAGTTCGGATACGCGATCTGGCCGCCCTCGGAGGTGACCTGCAGCACGCGTCCGCCACCTTGCGCCCGCAGGTGCGGCAGGGCGGCGCGGACCACCGCGATCGAGCCGAGGACGTTGGTGTCGATCTGCTGCCGGATCTGCGCGTCGGTCACCTCCTCGGCCGCGCCGAACAGCCCGTAGGCGGCGTTGCTCACCACCACGTCGATCCGGCCGAACGCCGCGAACGCCGCGTCGACCGTATGCAGCACCGCGTTTGTGTCGGTCACGTCGAGCGGCGCCACCCACAGGCTGTCGCCGTGGCTGGCCTTCAACGAGTCGAGGCGCTCTGGCCGGCGCAGGGTGGCGGCGACGCGGTCGCCGCGGGCCAGCAGGGTTTCGGTGAGGATGCGGCCGAGGCCGGAAGAGGTGCCGGTGATGAACCAAGTTCTGGACATGGGAAGCTTTCCGAAACGGGACGCCGATGATCGGCATCGTCCGCAGCGGGAGCTGGGCATCGGCATTGCCGTTCTTTATCGACGGAATGTCGTATGCGGTGGTGAGACATCCCCATGAATGACCGGCCCGGCCTGGCCGACCTCAGCGCGCTTGCGGCGGTCGCGGCGCATCGCAGCTTCCGCAAGGCGGCCGACGAGCTGGGGCTCTCGCCGTCGTCGCTCAGCCACGCCATCCGTGCGCTGGAAGCGCGCCTGGGCGTGCGGCTGCTGCACCGGACCACGCGGAGCGTGTCCGCGACCGAGGCCGGGCAGCGGCTGGTGGCGCGGCTGCAGCCGGTGCTGCGCGACCTCGACCTGGCGCTGGAGGAGGTCGACCGGTTCCGCAGCCGGCCGAGCGGGACCCTGCGCATCAACAGCGCCGAGGGCCCGGCCCGGCTGCTTCTGGCGACGGTGGTGCCCGCCTTCCTGGAACGTCATCCGGAGATGTCGCTCGACCTGGCGACGGAAGGCCGGCTGGTGGACATCGTGGCCGAAGGCTTCGACGCCGGGATCAGGCTGGGCGAGGCGGTGCCGCAGGACATGGTGGCGGTGCGCTTCGGCGGCATGGTCCGCTTCGTCGCCGTCGCCTCGCCGGGCTACCTGGCGACCCGGGAAGCGCCACAGGCGCCGGACGACCTCGCCCGGCACAGCTGCATCCGGTACCGCCTGCGCAGCGGCCGGCTGTTCCGCTGGGAGTTCGCGCAGCACGGCCAGGAGCTGACGGTCGAGGTTCCCGGGCCGCTGATCCTGGACCACGTGGAGCTGATGGCGGAAGCGGCGGAAGCGGGGCTCGGCATCGCCTACGTGCCGGAGCACACCGCCCGGCCGTTCGTGTCGGATGGCCGGCTCCGGACGTTGCTGGACGACTGGTGTCCGCGTATCCCCGGGCTGTTCCTGTACTATCCCGGCCACCGCCAGGTGCCCCCGGGGCTGCGCGCCTTCATCGACGTGATGAAGGCGGTCGAGCGCGAATCGGCCGGGTAGCGGGTGGTCAGGACAGCAGCAGCACGTCCTCACGCGGCTCGTACTGCTTGGTCTTGTAGCCGGGCTCGACGTGGATGGTGATCACCGCCTGACCGACCCGGGAGCGGATCGCGGTCTCGATGCGGTCGCAGATCCGGTGCGCCGCTTCCACCGTCATCTCGCTCGGCACCACCAGGTGGAAGTCGACAAAGGTCATGCGGCCGGCGGCACGCAGCCGCACGTCGTGCGCCTCGATCGCGCCGCCGCCGCCGGCGGCGATGGCGTCGCGCAGCACGGACACGTCGGCCAGGTCCGGCACCTCGTCCATCAGCCCGCCCACGGAGGCGCGCAGCACGCCGTAGCCGGCGCGCAGGATGTTGAGCGCCACCACCGCCGCCACCGCCGGGTCGAGCCAGTGCCAGCCGGTCAACGGCACCAGCGCGAACCCGGTGAGCACCGCCAGCGTGGTCCACACGTCGGTCATGACGTGCCGCCCGCCCGCCAGCAGTGCCGGGGACCGGGCCCGCCTGCCCTCGCGCAGCAGCACCAGCGCCCAGACGAGGTTGACCGCGCCGCCGGCGGCGTTCACCGCGATGCCGAGCCAGGGCGCCCGGATCGCGGGCGGATGGTCCAGCCCCTGCCAGGCAGCGCCGCCGATCATGAAGGCGGTGGCGAGCACCAGCCCGCCCTCGACGATGGCGCTGAAGTACTCCGCCTTGTAGTGGCCATAGCGGTGGTTGGCGTCGGCGGGACGGGCACTGTACCACAGGGCGAACAGGGCAGCGCCGGCGGTGGCGACGTTGATCACGGTTTCCAGCGCGTCGGAATACAGCGCCACGCTGCCGGTGAGCCGGTAGGCGGCGGCCTTGATCGCCAGGACCAGCAGGCTGACGGCGAGGCTGGTCCAGGCGATTCCGAGCGTCCGGTTCATCGACCCCTCCTGGCGCCCGTCCGCGCCGGCATGCACGGTGATCCGGCTGCCGACGGCAGGCACGTCTGCCCGCCGACCCTGCCGGGCAGGAGGTGATTGTCGCGCCGGCGCACCCGGGAGGGAAGACCGGAAGGAGAGATCGATGCAGCGGACCGCCTGCCTCAACTGCGGCAGCCCCCTGGCCGGAGCGTTCTGCCACGACTGCGGCCAGCGCGGCGAGGTGCACAACTCGGTGCTGCACCTGGGTGGGGAGCTGCTGGAAACCGTCACCCACGCAGACAGCCGGTTCTGGCGCACCATGCGGCGGCTGGTGCTCGATCCGGCACGGCTGAGCCGGGACTACATCGAGGGCAGGCGTGCCCGCGAGATCCCGCCGCTGCGGCTGTTCTTCGTCACCCTGTTCCTGCTGTTCAGCATCGGCTCGCTGACCACCAGCCGGTTCGAGGTGAAGCTCGACGCGGCACAGCACCAGGCGCTGGGCCACTACCTGGACGCGCTGCGCATCGAGGACGAACCGGAGGCGACGCAACTGCTGCGCCAGCGCCTGGAGCGCGCCGTGGACCGTCCGGACGAGGTGCTGGCGGTGGTGCGCGACTGGTCGGAACGCTTCACCGTGCTGCTGCTGCCGGTGGCAGGCCTGATGCTGTGGCTGCTGCACCCGACGCAGCGGCGCTACTCGCTGTTCGACCACATGATCGTCTCGATCCACTCGCTATGCTTCACCAGCCTGGTGCTGATGACGCTGTTCCTCGCCGGCACGGTGGCGAGTGCCGTGTCGGGATGGATCCTGCTGCTGCTGCCGGTGCACCTGTTCGCCCACCTGCGCGGAGTCTACCGCACGAGCATCGTCGGGACCCTGCTGCGCATGGCGGTGCTGGCGTTCGCCACCGCGATCGCCGTGGCGGCGCTGCTGATGGCGCTCGCCGCGGTCGGGCTGGCGCTCGGCACGCGGGGCTGAGCGCGCGCCTCAGCGGCGATCGCGGTAGACCACCGGCCAGTCCTCGACGCCCAGGCCGCGGCAGACGGTCATCAGCCGCGCCAGCACGAGGCGGTAGCGGCTGCCGTCCCAGCGATAGGAGCGGAAGTCGCCGCAGTCGCCCAGGCCGCGGCTGGGCGCGGTGGCGGCGATGTCGCGCCCGTCCGGACCGGGCTCGGCATCGACCAGCACGCCCGGCGGATGCGGCGCCATCTGCGGCAGGGCGGCAAAGCCGGCCGGAGCGGCCGCGCCGGGGCCGGCCAGCACGAACAGGGTGTCGCGGTCGAAGTTGCCGTTGCCGCACGACATGGACCACAGCGCGACCGACGGTTCGAGCTGCCAGGCGGCGATGCCACCGGCCGGCCCGTCTGAATCCCCCTGCCGGGCGCAGGCGCGGGCCGCCGGCAGCGAGGCGATCGCGGCCGGCAGGCGGCGCGGGTCCGGCTGCGGCCCGTCAAAGCCGGGCTGCGGCCGGAATGCCGGCAGCGGATCCGGCACGCGGCGCTGCCGCTGCTCGATCCAGTCCAGCGCCGCGGCCGCTCCGGCAAGGCGCAGGATGCCGAGCGGCGCGGCGCGACCGCCGGGGCGCAGCGGCGGCCGCGACAGCACGATCCGGCCGCTGCCGTGCAGCACCGGCAGCAGGGCTGCGACCTCG
>CAXUDP010000019.1:0-1323 GCA_964249735.1 uncultured Acetobacteraceae bacterium
GCCGCGATCGGCTTCTGCTTCGGCGGCACCATGGCGCTGGAGCTGGCCCGCGGCGGGGCGGCGCTCCGGGCGGTGGTCGGCTTCCACAGCGGCCTCGGCACCGCGGCGCCCAGGACCGACGCCCGGGCGATCCAGGCCCGGGTGCTGGTCTGCATCGGCGCCGACGACCCGATGATCCCGGCGGGGCAGCGTGCCGAGTTCGAGACGGAGATGCGCGAGGCGGGGGTCGACTGGCAGATGCACCTGTACGGCAACACCGTGCACAGCTTCACCAACCAGGGGGCGGCCGCGCGCAACATGCCGGACGCGATCCGCTACAGCCCGGAAGCCGATACGCGATCCTGGGCGTCGATGCGGGCGCTGTTCGACGAGGCGCTCGCCTGAGGGGACAGCCTCGTCCGGACCACCTGATCGATCGGTCAGGAAGATCGGTTTGATTACAACGATGCGTTGGATGGTTTGGTCGCGGCGGCGTAGCGTTCGGCATGACCAGCATCGCGACCGCGTCCGGCCTGCCGATCCCGTCCGCATCGGAGCGCCTGTCGGGCCTGCTGCCCGGCCTTCTGCTCAGCCTCGGCGTCACCGCCGGCGCGTTCCTGCTCCAGGCGGGAGAAACGCGGCTGTTCGGCCGGGCCTGGCTGGAAGCGCTGGTGCTGGCGATCCTGCTCGGGACAACGGTTCGCACCGTCTGGGTTCCGCCCGCCCGGTTCGTGCCCGGCATCGCCTTCAGCGGCCGGATCCTGCTTGAGCTGGCGGTGGTGCTGCTCGGCAGCAGCGTCAGCGCCCGGGCGATCGCCGGCGTGGGTCCGGCGCTGCTGGCCGGGATCGCCGTCATCGTGGCCGGGTCGATCGCCGGAAGCTACGGCATCGGACGGCTGGCCGGGCTGCCGCCGCGCATGGCGACCCTGATCGCCTGCGGCAACGCCATCTGCGGCAACTCGGCGATCGCCGCGGTGGCGCCGGTGATCGGGGCCGAAGCCGGGGACGTCGCGGCGGCGATCGCCTTCACCGCGGCGCTGGGCGTGGTGGTGGTGCTCGGCCTGCCGCTGCTGGCGGCGGTGCTGCACATGACGCCGCACGGCTTCGGCATCCTGGCCGGGCTCACCGTGTATGCGGTGCCGCAGGTGCTGGCGGCGACCGCGCCGGTCAGCTCGGTGTCGGCGCAGGTCGGCACGCTGGTGAAGCTGGTGCGGGTGCTGATGCTGGGGCCGGTGGTGATGGTGCTGTCGCTGCTGGTGCGCCGCGGGCGCGTGGCGGGCGGCCGGGCGGGTCTGCCGCTGGCGACGCTGGTGCCCTGGTTCATCGCCGGCTTCCTGCTGCTGC
>CAXUDP010000019.1:1423-16331 GCA_964249735.1 uncultured Acetobacteraceae bacterium
GGTCTGCCGCTGGCGACGCTGGTGCCCTGGTTCATCGCCGGCTTCCTGCTGCTGCTGGCGGCCCGTTCCGCCGGGCTGGTGCCGCAGGCGGCGCTGCATCCGACCAGCCTGGTGGCCGGCGTCCTGACCGTGGTGTCGATGGCTGCCCTCGGGCTCGGGGTGGACATCCGTGCCCTGGCCCGCGCCGGCCTGCGCGTCAGCGCGGTGGTCACGCTGTCGCTGCTGGCGCTGGGACTGGCCGCGTTTCTCCTGGTGGTGCTGCTCCGGCCCGCGTGAGCCCGGCCCACGGCTGCGGGAGGATCGCCTGGCCGTGCCGGCCATGCTACCGCACCGTCGGTGGCCGCGATGGCCGGGAAGGGACGAGTGGCATGGGCGTGGATGCAACCACCTACCGCGAAGCGATGTCCCGGCTCGGTGCGGCGGTGAACGTCATCACCACCAGTGATGCCGGCGGCCGGCACGGCCTGACCGCGTCGGCAGTGTGCTCGGTCACCGACGCGCCGCCGACCCTGCTGGTCTGCATCAACCGCGCGGCACGGGCACGCGACACGCTGGTCGTCGGCGGCCCGATCTGCATCAACACGCTGGCGCACGCGCAGAAGGACGTGTCGGTGGCGTTCGCCGGGCCGCTGGAGATGGAGGAGCGCTTCGTGTCCGGATCGTGGACCACGGGTGCCACCGGCGCACCGCTCCTGGAACAGGCGCTGGTGTCGTTCGACTGCCTGGTGTCGCAGATCGTCGAGGTCGGCACGCACAGCGTGATCTTCTGCGGCGTGCAGGAGGTCAGGCTCGGCGATCCCGCCGAAGCGCTGGTGTACTTCAACCGCACCTACCACGGGCTGCCGCACGGCCAGCCCTGATGCGGGGCCGGGCTGTTATCCCGCGAGGACGGCCAGGCCCGCGCCCGCGTGGATGCGAGCCCCGTCGGGTCGTCGACGCCTCCGGGATGATCGGCCGCACCGGCCCGTGCCCGGAACCGCCGCGCACCATGCGCGTCCGGGCTCGGTTGCGTGACCGGGGGTTGGAGCGGGCCGGGCCGGCATCGGCGACATCCGTGACCTGTCCCTGATCGGACCGGGTCGTCGTGGGCGGCATTGCCGCCGGTTCCGCCGGCTGCAGGCACCCGGCTGCCGGCACGCAGAGCGGGATCGCCTTTTGCGACGTGATCGAACGTTCGGGAAGTGCGGGCGATGTGCGGCTGCATGCACGACGATCGCGAAGGGCGTCGCCGCTCCGGACCTGGTCCGCGCCTGCCCATGGCCGGTGTTATGACGGGTTTGTCTTCCGCCGTCCCATGTGGCCGTATCGCCGGATCAACGTCCTGTTCGAGTTGGATCCGTCATGCTGCGTTCCATGCTTTGCTTGTCCACCATCCTGCTCGGCATCGGTCCCGCGGTGGCGGCGGAGAACTGCTTCGAGCGGCTGGCGGCGACGCGGGACGGCATGCTGGGCGTGCCGACCCACGCCGAGCCGACGCCGGACGGGCGGTCGGTGCTGTTCCTGCGCAGCGGCCCGCGCGACACGGCGCTGCGCCTGTACCGCTACGACGTGCAGGCCGGCACCACCACCGAGCTGGCGCGGCCTGATCCAGGCAATGACCACCCGTCGGTGGAGGAGAAGGCGCGACGCGAGCGGGCGCGCATGACCCTGTCCGGCATCACCGACTACGCCATCTCCCGCGACGGCACGACCGTGCTGGTGAGCGAGGCCGGCCGGCTGAGCCGGATCGGGCTCGGTGCCGACGCCCGGCCGGTGCCGGTGCCGGGCGAGGGCTGGATCGGGCCGCGCCTGTCTCCGGACGGCCAGCACGTGGCGGCGGTGCGCGACGACGAGCTGCACGTGGTGGACCTGGCCAGCGGCCAGGACCGGCAGCTCAGCACCGGCGCCGGCGACACCCTCACCCACGGCGTGGCCGAGTTCGCGGCGGCCGAGGAGCTGGAGCGCGCGGACGGCACCTGGTGGTCGCCGGACAGCCGGACCCTGCTCTACGAGGCGGCCGACCTGTCCGGGGTCGAGCGGCACTTCATCGCCGATCCGGAGCACCCGTCGGCGCAGCCGGTGTCGTTCCGCTATCCGCGCGCCGGCACCGCGAACGCCCGGCTGCGCCTGGGGCTGGTGTCCCGGGATGGCGGCGACACGCGCTGGGTGGACTGGGACAGCGAGGCGTTTCCCTACCTCGCCCGGGTGGTGTGGCCGGACGGCAAGGGGCCGCTGACGCTGGTGGTGCTGAACCGGGCGCAGACGGCCGAGCGGGTGCTGGCGGTCGATCCCGCCACCGGCCACGCCGCCACCCTGCTGACAGAGACCGATCCGGCCTGGCTCGACCTGACCCCGGGCGGCGGCACCGCTGGCGGGCGGGCGTTGCCATTCTGGCTGCCGGACGGTTCCGGGTTCCTGTGGGCGGCCGAGCGCAACGATCGCTGGGCGCTGGAGCTGCATCACGCCGACGGCAGCCTGGACCGCACCCTGACCACGCCCGCGGTGCCCTACCTGTCGCTGGCCGACGTCGATGCGCAGGCAGGGGACGCGCAGGCCGGCACGGTGACGATCGGCAGCGATCCGGACCGGCTCGGCTCGGCGCTGTACCGGATCCCGCTGCGTGGCGGGGCCCCGGTTGCCGTGGCGGCCGAACCCGGGCTGCACGCGGCGCAGTTCTCGCCGGACGGGCACGGGGTGTTCACCGACACCTTCGACGGCGCCGACGGGCACCTGCGGGTGCTGGTGCGCGACAAGGATGGCCGCATCCTCGCCACCCTGCCGAGCGTCGCCGAGGCGCCGGCGGTGCCGCGCGTGACCTATACCACCGTGGGTCCGCAGGGCATGGACGCCATGGTGGTCCGGCCGACCGGCTTCGTGGCCGGCAGCCGTTATCCGGTCGTGCTGTCGGTGTATGCCGGGCCCACTGTGAAGATGGTGGAGCGCGCCCCGCGTCGCGCGGTGGAGGACCAGTGCCTGGCGGACCAGGGCTTCGTGGTGGTCAGCCTGGACGGCCGCGGCACGCCCGGGCGCGGGCGGAACTGGGAGCGCACCACCGAGCACGACCTGATCGACCTGCCGTTGGCCGACCAGGCGGACGGGGTGAAGGCGCTGGGGCAGCGCTACCGGGAGATGGACCTCGGCCGGGTCGGCGTCACCGGCTGGAGCTTCGGCGGCTACTTCACCGCGATGGCGACGATCCGCCGCCCGGACCTGTTCAAGGTGGGTGTCGCCGGCGCGCCGGTGGTGGACTTCGCGGACTACGACACCGCCTATACCGAGCGCTATCTCGGCACCCCGCAGGACGATCCGGACGGGTACCGCAAAAGCGACGTGCTGACCTATGCCGCCAGCCTGTCGCGGCCGCTGCTGCTGATGCACGGCCTGACCGACGACAACGTGTATTTCGAGAACACGGTGAAGCTGACCCAGGCCCTGGTCGCGGCGGGCAAGCCGTACCAGTTGCTGCTGCTGCCAGGCACGCACCTGCTGCCCGACCCGCTGATCCGGGCGCGCGTGTCCGAGGCACGGGCAGCCTTCCTGGAGCGGGCGTTGCAGGGACGGGAGCCGCATTCCTGAGTCCGCGGATCCGGTCCTGCGGTGCCGGATCCGTCGTCGCTGCGATCGCGCAACGTTCAAGCGTGGGACGGGCATCGTTCGTCGTGCATGCGCTCCTGCGGGGATGCGAGCAGATCCTGCTGATGCAGGAAGTGCCGACGGGAACGGTGCCGGTGGACGTCGTGCGGCTTCCGGAGAAGCGGCGCCATGAACTGCTGCAACGCCAAGTTTTGTCGCAGAAATAACTTTCTGCTGCAATTAACAGACATGTTCAGGTCTTTTCGGTGCAATGAAACCTCGCTAGGACATGCGGCATGAAAAGAATGGCCCTTGTTGCTGCGAGCTTCATCGCTTCCTGTTCCATGCAGGCGCTGGCGAACACGTCGCCCAGTCTTGATCTGACGGGAGCGATCCAGACGCTCAACCTCGGCTTTGCGACCATGCCGGCCTGGCGCACCGGCGCCATGCCTTGGCCGCCGGTCGCCCAACCCTTCGCCTCGAGCTCGTTCAAGCTCAATGCCTCGTTGTTCAGCGGTCTGCAGGCCAGCTACAGCTCCAAGGCGAGTGCCACCTGGTCGCCGGCCTGGGCAACCCTCAGCAACGAACTCGAGGCCTACCCCGACGCCGACGCGATGACCGACCTGAAGATCAGCCCGTTCAGCGTCAACGACGGCGTGCTGTCGATCACGGCAAGCCCGCTATCCGCCGCGGCGCAGGCAACCCTGCCTGCAGGGATCAGGCGTTCCTACCTGAGCGGCGCGCTGAACACCTATCCCTACAGCCAGACCTACGGCTACTTCGAGATCGACGCCGAGATCCCGTCCGGGCGCGGCCTGTGGCCGGCATTCTGGCTGCTCTCGGTGGACGACAACTGGCCGCCGGAGATCGATGCGCCGGAAGCGCTCTGCAACGATCCCACCACCGCGTACTTCTCCCTGCACACGACCGACAAGGCGTGGATCGCGACGCAACCGGACGCCTATAACGGAAGCGCAACGACCAACACGATCCATACTGGTCTCGACGGGTCGCTCGCCTTCCACCGCTACGGCGTCGACTGGGGCCCGCAGACGATCACCTTCTACATCGACGGCATGGCAGTCGGGCAGCGCACCACGCCCGCCGACATGCACAAGCCGTTCTATCTGATCGCCAACCTTGCCGTCGGCGGCAATGGCTCCTGGCCCGGGCCGCCGGATGCCCAGACGGTGTTCCCGGCAACCCTGCGCATCCTGAGCATCAAGGTATGGCAGAGACCGGCCTACGCGGCCGCGGTTGCGAAGGGCCCGTGACGACCGGCGACCGGAGGATCCTCGTTCCAGGCCCGCAGGGATGCATGGGCGCCCATTATCTGCGGTGACCGCACCGCTTGGTCGGCATCTCCTGTTTCCGCAACGAGACGATCCTGCGTGGCTAGATCGAGTCGGTCGATCGTTCCTGGATGATCCGTTCCATTGTCTGGCAATACACGTCCAGGCTGAACTTCTCCTGCATGCGTCTTGCCGCAGCCTCGCCCATTCTCCGCGCCAGCGCCGGGTCGTCGAGCAGCAACGCGATCTTCTCCTTCAGCCCGGCAACGTCGCCGGCCTCGGTGTAGAAGCCGGTTTCGCCGTCGACGACGAGGTCCGAATGCGCCTCGATCCGCGTGCTGATGACTGCCCTGCCCATGGCCATCGCTTCGGCGATCACCGCATAGCCTGACGCGTACCGTGCCGGATGAAGCGGCACGACCACGAAGCGGGCACGGCCATACAGATCCCGCAGCCCGGCATAGCTGCCTGCGGAGCCGACCTCGACCGAGTCCGGCAGCGTCGCCTGGTCCACATCGGCAGCCCTCGGACGCCACAGGCTGTCGGCGGCGATGCGGAGCGACACGTTGAGCCCTCCGATGGCCGAGACCAGCGTCCGGTAGTCCCGGTTGGCGCTGCCGGCGGCCAGCACCAGGCGGCCATCCGGGGCATCACGAGGGCGGAAGAAGTCCGTGTCCACCCCATAGCCGGCGTTGTGGCACCTGCCGCTCGGGAACCCGTCGCGGATCATGCGCTGCTGGAGTGCTGCGGACAGGCACAGGAAGTGGACGTGCGCCGCCCGACGCAGCAGCGGGGCGATCAGGGCGTACTTCCTGCCTTCCAGGTAGGACCCGTGCAGGATGATCCAGACCGGCTTTCGGGTCCGGCCGAGGAGCGAGAACAGGGACACCGGGATCCCCACGTCCTCCCCGGACGCGAGGAGGGCGTCGTAATCGCCGCGTCTACGCGACAACGACCGTGCCAGGGCGAGACGACGGCGCAACGAGGTCGGATGCCCACCGCCTGCCTGATCGGTGCTCACGATCTGCGTCCCGTTGCGCGTCGCGAAGACGTTGAACTCGGCAAGCGGCTGCTCCCGGCTCAGCTTCTTCGTCTCAATATCGGGCTGCAACGGCCCTCCCAGGATATAATATAGACGCGTCTTCATTCCTGGTCAGCTCCGTGTCGAAAAGCCCGGCGATTATGGATGTGCCATAACGTTTCGGCTTGGCCTCATCTTCATAGTTAGTTAATACGATTCCGTTATGACCACCGCGTCAAGGTTTCGCCTCGTCAGGGCGGCGTCGCGATGCAGGGTCGTCAGGATGTCGGAGTCACGAGCTTGCTTGGCATGAGGGCTGGACCACTTGCCGCCCGACCTGCCGAACGGGCGCCGTCGTACCTGATGGGCACGGTTTGGGCGGGATTGAATGCGGCGACGAGCGTGCTCCTGCCGTTCGCCCTGTTCGTGTTCTTCGCGCGTGAGATCAGCCCTCCGCTGCTCGGTCTCGTCGCCCTCGTCACCGCCTGCATCGAGGTCTTCAAGGCGGTCGGCCTTCCCGGCGTCTACGAAGCGCTCCTGCAACAAAAGTCCGAGGTGCAGCGCTGTCACGAGACGGCGCTGGCACTCGTCCTGTGTGCCAGCGCGGCACTGGTGCCGGTTTGCCTCGCGTTCATCTGGGGGCTCGGCTGCCTGGTGCCTGGCCTGCATCGGCAATTCATCCTTCTGGCGGTGCTTGTCCTCCGCATCCCGCTCGACCTGGCGATCGTCCAGCCGCAGGCCGTGCTCGTCGCGCGGCTGGCGTTCCGCCGGCTCGCGATGCGGACGGTGCTGGCCAACGTCGTGGCCGGCTGCCTCGGCATCCTCGTCGCCTCCTGCGTGCGGCCGGTAGTGGGCCTAGTGGTCTACCAGCTGGTCCAGTCCGGCCTGACCTTCGCCACCACCGCGTTCGGCAGGGGGCTGATGGCGCGTCCGGTCCTGCATCGCGACTGCGTCGACCGCCTCCGCCGCGAGATGCTGCTGTCGACCGGAAACCGTACGCTGGCGGCAACCATCAACTATGTCGACCAGATGGTCCTGGCGCCGCTGGCCGGTGACGTCAGCCTCGCCTACTACAACCTCGGCAAGCGCCTCGAGAACACGTTCGTCACCGTCGCGAACTCGTTCTCCGCCATCCTGTTCCAGCCGCTGTTCGCCGTCGACGGCGTCCTGACCAGGCAGAAGGCGACGGTCCGGGCGCTGTTCCTGCTCACCCTGATCTGTGGCATCCCGGCCGCTGTCATCTTCGGCAACAGCAGGCTGGTGGTCGGCCTGTTGTTCGGACACAACTGGCTCGCCGCGTCACCGGTGGTCGGCTGGCTGTCGTTGAACGGGTTCGTGCGCGCGATCGGCATGGTGCCGGGCTCGTTCCTGTCGGTGTCCGGGCGGAACCGGGACCTGCTGGTGACGTCCGTGGCCTCGGCCCTCGGCAGCCTTGTGCTGGTCGCAGCGCTCGCGCCGTCCAGCATCGCCTTCTGCGCCATGGGCCTCGTCGTCAAGAACGCGGTCATCGTCGGGTGGATGGCTTGGCTGGGCCGTCGGGACACCGGCCGGCCGGGCCTGACCTATCTCGTCGCGGTCATCATCCCGCTGACCGCCATGACCGCGGCCGCCAGTGCTGCGACCGCGCTGCTGCCGACAGGCCCTGCTCCCGGCCCGCTGCAGGTCGTGCTGATCCTGGTCTGCTCGGGGGCCGGAGCGCTGTGCTGCGGCGGCTTCTGGATCGCGCCGGCCTACCTGCTGTCCGGACGCCTGGCCGACAGGACGCCGGTAGGGGGCCTCCGCACATGAGGCTGCTCTATCTCGTGCACGACCTGGACGATGCGGCGGTGCGTCGGCGGCGGCACTTCCTGCGCGACGGCGGGGCACAGGTCTCCGTGGTCGGCTTCCGCAGGCAGAAGGAGGGGACGTCCCGGCCGCCGTCGGAGGGCCGCGAGATCGGGCAAACCTGGAACGGCCGGCTGTTGCGCCGGATCGCCACCGCGCTTCGTGCCGTGATGGCGGCCGATGCCTGGCAACAGGAGGTCGAGGACGCCGACGTCATCCTCGCCCGGTCGCTCGAGATGCTGCTGGTGGCCGTTCTGGTCCGCAGGCGTCGCGGGATCCGGGTGCCGGTGATCTACGAGTGCCTCGACATCCACCGGCTGATGACCCGCGACGACGCGGTCGGCAGCCTGCTGCGCTGGCTGGAGCGCCGGCTTCTGCGCTCCTGCTCTCTGCTGGTGGTCAGCTCGCCTCGGTTCATCGATGGCTATTTCCTGCCCTACCACCAGCGGTTCCGGCGCTGGACGCTGCTGGAGAACAAGCTGCTCGGCAGCGAGCTTGCGTCCCTCCCGGCGTTCCCGGCGGCGGCCGGTCGCGATCCCGCAGCGGTTCCGGCCGGACCGCCGTGGCGGATCGGCTGGTTCGGCATCATCCGGTGCAGGCGAAGCCTCGACCTGCTCGCGGCCCTGGTGTGCACCTCCGGTGGCGCCGTCGAGGTGGAGATCCGCGGCCAGCCCGCGCGCGACGTGATGACCGATTTCGACGCCGTGATCGCCTCGACGCCGGGCTTGAGCTTCGGGGGTCCCTACGACCGGGCGACCGACCTTCCGGCAATCTATGGCCGCGTCCACTTCAACTGGGCGATCGACTTCTACGAGGACGGGTTGAACTCGGCCTGGCTGCTGCCGAACCGGCTCTACGAAGGCAGCGTGTTCGGCTGCGTGCCGCTGGCGCTCCGCGCGGTCGAGACCGGACGCTGGCTGGCCCGCCACGACTGCGGGATCCTGCTCGACGCCCCCCTGGACCGAAGCCTTGCGGCGCTGTTCGCCGGCATGACGGAGGCCGTCTACGGGGATGCCAGGCGTCGCATCGCGGGGCTCGACCCCGACCTGCTCGTGGAGACGCCGGCGAGTGCCGCCGCCTTCGTGAGCACGCTCGGCCAGCTGCGCATCCCGGCGCAGGCCGTCGCCGCAACAGCGAGCTTCATGGAAACGACATGACGGAACCGCTGCCCCGCTTCTCGGTCGTGATGCCGGTGCTGAACGAGGAGCGCTACATCGCGCGGGCCTTGTCGTCGCTGCTGGGCGAGGTCGAGCGGCTCG
Source organism: uncultured Acetobacteraceae bacterium (assembly GCA_964249735.1). GTDB lineage: Bacteria > Pseudomonadota > Alphaproteobacteria > Acetobacterales > Acetobacteraceae > Lichenicola. Next base: position 10,372 of record CAXUDP010000019.1, read on the forward strand.
ACGGCGAGATCCTGGTCCTGGATGGCGGCAGCCGGGATGCGACGCGCGCGATCGTCGCCGGCCTGGCCGCCGCGCATCCCGTCATCCGCCTGGTCGACAATCCCGGACGGACGCAATCGGCCGCATGCAACCTGGCCGCGGAACTGGCCTGCCCGAGGAGCGGCATCATGCTCCGCGCCGACGCCCATGCCGCCTATCCGTCCGGTTTCGTCAGCACCGCCCTGCGGGCGCTGCTCGACACCGGGGCCACCTCGGTCGTGGTGCCGATGCGCACGGTCGGCAGGGCGCCGCTGCAGCGTGCGATCGCGGCGACCCAGAACAGCCGGCTCGGCAACGGCGGATCGAGCCACCGGCGTGCCGGCGCCTCGCGCTTCGTCGACCACGGCCACCATGCGGCGTTCGACCTCGCCTTCTTCCGCTCGCTCGGCGGCTACGACCGCGACTTCACCCACAACGAGGACGCCGAGCTCGACGTGCGGGCGGTGCGCGCCGGCGGCCGGATCTGGCTGTGCACCGAGGCGGCCATCGACTACTTCCCGCGCGACAGCCTGCGGCAGCTTGCCCGGCAGTATCTCCGCCACGGACGCGGCCGCGCACGCACGATCGCCAAGCACCGGCTGCGCCTGAAACTGCGCCAGGGGCTTCCGCTGGTGCTCCTGGCGGCTACCGCGGTAGCGGTGCTGGCGCCGCTGTCCTCCTGGCTGGCCGTACCGGCCGGGGGCTACCTGCTCGCCTGCCTGTGCTGGGGCGCCGTGGAGGCCGCCCGACGCACCGACGCGGCATTGCTGCTGATGGGTCCGGCCGCCGTCGTCATGCACCTGTCATGGGCGACCGGCTTCCTGGACAGCCGGCTGCGCGCGGTCGCCTCGGGACGCGTCCCCGATCCCGCGATGCCGCAGGGCATCGAGCACGCCGGAGCACGGTAGATGGTCCTGGTCATCAAGGCGCAGCGGCATCGGCGGATGCGCGTCCCGGACCTTGCCGGGCGCCTGCTCGGTTTCCTGCTGGCGGCCGGCCTGGCCGGATGCGGTCCGTTCCTGTCGGAAAGCGGGCCCGGCCGCCAGGCGGTCATGATGCAGGCCTCCACGACGGCCTCGAACTCGTCGCCGTCGCTACCCTATGTCCTCGTCCCGGTGAACGCAGGAACCCTGCCGGACCTGTCCGTGCCTCTCCTCCAGCCGGGCTTCCGCGCCGCCCCGGGCGATCACGGCCGCCCCGGCACGATCGGCGTGGGCGACGATCTCGGCGTCACCATCTTCGAGTCGGGGCCCGGCGGCCTTTTCATCACCGATCATCCGGAGAATCCCTCCGGAAACTCGGTGACGCTGCCGTCGCAGCAGGTCGACGGCAGCGGCTCGATCGTCATCCCGTTCGGCGGCGTCGTTCCGGTCACCGGCCACACGCCGGCGGAGGTCGAGCGCGAGATCGTGCGCCGTCTCAGCGGTCGCGCGCTGGACCCCCAGGTCGTGGTCACCATCCTCAACCGGCGGGCGGGCACCATCAACGTGGTCGGCGACGTGGGCGGCGCTGCACGGTTCTCGCTCGACCCGGGCGGCGAGACCCTGCTGGGGGCAATCGCGCGGGCCGGCGGACCGCGTTTCCCCGACTACGAGACGACCGTCACCCTGCAACGCGACGGTGCGACGCAAAAGGCGAGGCTTTCGGAGGTCGTCGAGCGGCCGGACCAGAACCTGACCCTGGTGCCGGGCGACACGATCTACGTATCCCACGACGCGGACTTCTTTCTCGCCCTCGGCGCGACCGGTCAGGCGACCTCGCTCGGGCCGCTCGACCGCCGCATCGCCTTCGGCGGCACGACGATCTCGCTGGCCGACGCGCTGGCCAAGGCCGGCGGCCTGGAAGACGACCGGGCGAATGCCCGCGCCTGCTTCGTGTACCGTCTCAATCACAAGCACGACGGCCAGACGTCGACAACCGTTCCAAGTATTTATCTTTTAGATCTTCGTGATCCTGTAGGCTATTTCTACGCCAGTAAATTTGTTATGCGTCCGGAAGATGTCATTTTCGTATCGAACGCGCCGATGATCGATCTCGCCAAGTTTCTGTCGCTTGTCCTTCCTGCCGCGAGCTCGAGCTCAGGCTTCAATGCCGGTCTCTAGGTGATATTCCGCAACAAACCCCCTTTGACCCGGTCAGCTTCGACCTTCCCGTCGTGACCATCGATGTTGAACCAGCCTTGAACAGGAGACACGAAATGGAAGATCGTATCCGCGAGATCCTCAGCAAGTTCGGTCGCTTCTCCGTCGACATCCGCAACATCGGTGCGCACGACGATCTGTATGATGCGGGCTTGAGCTCGCTTGCGACGGTCAACGTGATGCTGGCGATCGAGGAGGAGTTCGAAGTCGAGTTCCCGGATCGTCTGCTGACGCGCCGATCGTTCCAGAGCGTGTCCTCGTTGACCGACGTCGTCGAGAGCCTTGGATCAAGCGCCGTGTCGTCGTGATCGACCGCGAACACCTTACCCAACGGGCGGAGGCCGCCGCGTCGGTCGCCGCCCTGCACGCCGACGATGTAGATGCCCGGGCGCGGTATCCCGCCGAGGCGATCGACGCGTTCCGACAGCAGGGCCTCATGGGCCTCCTCGTGCCGGACAAGCTCGGCGGCGCCGGCGCGTCCGTGTCGGACACGATCCACGTCTGCCGCATCCTGGGACAGGCCTGCGGTTCCAGCGCGCTGATCTATGCCATGCACCAGATCCAGGTCGCATGCCTGGTGTCGGGCGCTTTCGACGACGACTGGCACAGGACCTTCCTGAAGCGGATCGAGCGCGACCAGCTGCTCCTCGCCTCCGTCACCTCCGAGGTGGGGATCGGCGGCAACATCCGCGCCAGCATCTGCGCCCCGGACTATCGCGGCGACCGGGTGACGCTGACCAAGCGCTCCTCCGCCATCTCCTACGGCGAGCATGCGGACGCGCTGCTGGTCACGGCACGGCGCAACCAGGATGCCGCGTCGTCGGACCAGGTCCTGATCGTCGCCGAACGAGGCGACGTGACCCTGACCGAGACCAGCCGCTGGGACACGCTCGGCATGCGCGGCACCGACAGCAAGGCGTTCGACGTCAGCCTGTCGGTGGACCGGGCGCAGGTCGTGCCGATGCCGTTCTCCGACATCGCGCAGCACACCATGCTGCCGACCTCGCACCTGCTGTGGGGCGGGGTATGGCTCGGCATCGCCGCGGTCGCCGCGGAAAAGGCACGATCCTTCCTGCGACGCCAGGCGCAGAACGAGCCAGGGGTCGTCAGCCCTGGCGCGCTCCGCTTCGAGAAGGCGGCATCGCTGCTGGCGACGATGCGTTCGCGGCTAGATGCCGCTGTCGCCGAATATGCCGCCGACGGCGTGGCCGATCGCGACGCGTTGCCGCTGGGGTTCCTGACCGAGGTCAACGCGCTGAAGGTGGCGATGTCGGAACTGGCCGTCGAGGTGGTGCAGCACGCGATGATGATTTGCGGCCTGTCCGGCTACAAGTGCGGCACGCCCTACAGCATCGGCCGCCACCTGCGCGACGTGCAGTCGGCGCCGCTCATGGTCAACAACGACCGGATCGTGGCCAACACCGCGATCCTGCTGGTGGCGCAACGTGCGTCCCTGGTGAGGAGCTGAGCCATGGGAACGGAACAGGCCTTCCATCAGGCGCTGGTCGAGGCGCGGATCCTGGTCCCGAGCGGCGTCGAGGGCCTGTATGGCCGGAGCGGCGTGTTCGAGTCGATCGTCGATGGCATCGACGCCCTCGTCTCCCGCCTCGGACAGGGCCAGGATGCGGAGGTCGTCCGTTTCCCGCCGGCCATGCCCAGGAGCGTGCTGGAAACCAGCGGCTACCTGAACGGCTTTCCCCACCTCGCCGGCACGGTGCACTGCTTCTGCGGCGACGAGCGCGCGCATCAGGCACTGCTGCAATGCCTCGAGACCGGGCAGGACTGGACGGCGGGGCAGCAATGCGTCGATCTCGCCCTCACGCCCGCTGCCTGCTACCCGGTCTATCCCATGGTTGCGGCGCGCGGCGCGCTCCGGCCGGGTGGTCACATCGTCGACGTGGCCTCCTACTGCTTCCGGCACGAGCCGTCGATCGATCCGGTGCGCATGCAGATGTTCCGGATGCGCGAGTTCGTCTGCCTGGGATCGCCTGCCGAGGTGCGGGCGTTTCGCGACGCGTGGATCGAGCGCGGCCGCGACGTCATCGCCACCCTTGGGCTGCCTGTCGCCATCGACCTCGCCAACGATCCGTTCTTCGGACGCGGCGGCACGCTCATGGCCAGGAGCCAGCGCGACCAGGCGCTCAAGTACGAGCTGCTGGTTCCGGTCAGCAACCCGGACAAGCCGACCGCCTGCCTCAGCTTCAACTACCACATGGAGCATTTCGGCGAGATCTGGAACCTCAGGCTGGAGGACGGGGAGCTGGCGCACACCGCCTGCGTCGGCTTCGGCTTCGAGCGCCTCGCCCTGGCGCTGCTGCGCCACCACGGCTTCGACCCGTCTCGCTGGCCCGAGGAAACCAGGACAGCGCTATGGGATCGGTGACCGCGCCGGTCGCGGCCGGCTGCGCGTTCGTGCCGCATCGGCTGCATGACGCAGGCCGGTGCTGGCCGGAAACCAACTGCTACATCGACCTGTGGATCGAGGTGCTGGCCGCGCTGGACGAGGTCCCGGAGGCCGCGTTCGGCCATGCCGTCTGCCAGCAGTTCGGCGACGACCAGTTCACCTTCTCCAAGATGCCGATCGAGGACCTGCGCCGCCTGTACGGATTGGTCGTGCAGGAGCTGTCGATCTACCGCCCGCTCGAGCAGCACGTGGCGCTGCACGTCGAGTGCGGCCACATCGTCCTGATGGAGGTGGACGCCTTCTACCTGCCCGACACGCAGGCGACGACCTATCGTCGCAGCCACACCAAGACCACCATCGCCGTCGACGCCATCAACCGGGCACGGCAGGAGGCGGGCTACGTCCACAACGCCGCGCGCGGCGTTCTTGCCGGTGAGGACTATCTCGGCGCGCTGCGGCTGCGGCCGGAGTTCGTGTCGCAGCCCGACATCCTCCCGCCCTATGTCGAGATCGTCGAGCGGCAGGCCGCGGCGAGGGATCCTGGACCGCCTCGTGCCGTGGCGCTCGACATCCTGCGCGGCCACCTGTCGCGGCGGCCGCAGCTGAACCCGTTCTCCGCCTGGCGTGCGGCGTTCGATCGCCACCTGGACGCCCTGCTGTCGGGCTCCGTTTCCTTCGACGACTACGCGTTCCACTTCCCGCGCCTGGCGGGGGCGAACTTCGAGCTGCTCGGCAGCCACGCGACTTGGCTCGCGGCCGGACCGCTCGGCGAGGTCGCGGAGGCCTGCGGGCGCATGGCGCAGACGTGCAAGGTCCTGCAGTTCCGGCTTGCCCGCGCGGTGGCCCGGCGTCGTCCGGATCCCTGCGGCGAGTGCTTCGACAGTCTTGAGGCAGACTACGAGCGCGTGATCGGCGGCCTCGACCGTCACCTGTCCTGACCTGCCGCCAGTCGATGCCGATGGATCAGCACAGCTGCACGGTTCTTCCGGAGACTGGTTCCGATGGCGGCAACGCGCCGCGGCCCGGCGATGCGGCGCCGGTGCGCCCGTCGCTGCCGAGGCCGCTGCTGGCCGACTGGTCGATGATCGTCACCGCGCCCGACGCGGCCCCGGCCCCGGACCTGCTGCCGCGGCAGACCGGTTGGCGGGCGGCGCCGGTTCCCGGGACCGCCCTGCAGGCGCTGCTCGATCCTGCCGGGAAGGACGGAGCCGCCATCCGCCCGCTGCACGACCATGACGTCTGGTACCGGGCGGCGATCCGGTGCGAGGCGGGCGAGATGATCACCTTCCACGGGCTGGCCGGGTTGGCCGAGATCTGGATCGACGACCATCACGTCGCGACCTCCACCAGCATGTTCGTGACGCAGACCGTCACGGTCCCGGCCACGGGCGAGGCCA
>CAXUDP010000019.1:16431-26655 GCA_964249735.1 uncultured Acetobacteraceae bacterium
CTGCAGGCTCCCGCCGGTCGCGGGAGGTGGCGGACCAGGCTGGTCACGTCCAACGGCCTGCGCCGGCACCGGCAGACCCTGCTCGGCCACATGCCCGGCTGGTGCCCGTCGTTCCACGCCGTCGGTCCGTACCGCCCCATCGAGCGGAGCGGCGGTGACGGCGGGATCGAGAGTTGCCGGTTGTCGAGCACGCTGCGCGGACGCGACGGCGTGGTCTCCGCCCGCGTCCGGTTCGTCGCGGGCGCTGCGTCCCCATCCGGCCTGTTGATCAGGGTCGGCCACCACTTCGCCCCTTTCCGCGACGACGGGCACGGCGCCCTCGTCGCCGAAATCCTGCTGCCCGACGTGCAACCCTGGTGGCCGCACACCCACGGCGCGGCGACCCTCCACGACGTCTTCCTGGTCCACGAGGCGGGGGAGCTGCATCTGGGACGCACCGGCTTCCGCGATGTCCGCATTCTGCACGGCGAGGACGGCGCCGGCTTCGCGGTCGAGATCAACGGCACGCCGGTGTTCTGCCGCGGCGCGTGCTGGACCAGCGCCGACCTGCTCGGCCTCGGCGGCGACCGCGACACCTACGCGCGCTGGCTCCGGCTGGTGGTGGATGCCGGGATGAACATGGTCCGCGTCGGCGGCACCATGCTGTACGAGAGCAGCTGCTTCCACGAGCTGTGCAATGAGATGGGCATCCTGGTGTGGCAGGACCTCATGTTCGCCAACCTGGACTACGCCACCGAGCGACCGGACTTCCGGAACGACGCCCTGCTGGAAGTCGAGCAGCTGGTCGGGCGCCTCGGGGCAAGCCCGTCGCTGGTGGTGCTGTGCGGCGGCTCGGAGATCGCCCAGCAGGCGACGATGCTGGGCCTGGACGCCGAACGCCGTCAGATGCCGTTCTTCGAGACCGAACTGCCGGCGCTGGTCGCGCGGCTGAAGCCGGACCTGCACTACGTACCGCACTCGCCCTGGGGCGGCCCGCTGCCGATCACGGTGAGTGCCGGCGTTGCCCACTACTACGGCGTCGGCGCTTATCGCCGGCCGCTGGACGATGCCAGGCGCGCCGGCGTCCGGTTCGCGACCGAGTGCCTGGCCTTCGCCAACCCGCCCTCGGCTGCCTCGCCCGCCGCCTGCGACCTGGAAGCCGGTCCGCGCGATCGCGGCGTCGCCTGGACCTTTGCCGACATACGCGACCACTACCTCGGCGAGCTCTACGGGGTGGATCCGGCGCGCCTGCGCGGCGAGGAGACCGAACGCTACTGGCAGCTGTCGCGGGCGGTCACCGCGGACCTGATGGAGGCGGTGCTGGCGGAATGGCGCCGCCCGCAATCGAGCTGCGCCGGCGCCCTGGTCTGGCAGCTCCAGGACGTGGCGCCGGGCAGCGGCTGGGGCGTGATCGACAGCCATGGCCATCCCAAGGCGGCGTGGCACGGGCTGAGGCGGGTGCTGGCCCCGGTGCAGATCCTGCTGTCGGACGAGGGCTGCGACGGGCTGGCGCTGCACGTGCTGAACGAGACGGCGGAGCCGGTCGCGGCGGTGGCGGAGCTCGCCTGCCTGAAGCGCGGCTCGGTTCCGGTCGTGACCGCGCAGCGTACCGTCACGGTCGGCTCGCGTGGCAGCGTCTCGCTGTCGAGCCAGTCCATGCTCGACGGCTTCTTCGACATCAACCGTGCGTACCGCTTCGGGCCGCCCGAGCACGGCGTCACGGTCGCCACGCTCCGCTGCGCCGCGTCGGGCCGGATCCTGTCCGAGGCGTTCCACTTCCCGCTGGGACGCAACCTGCCCCCCGACGATCTCGGGCTGGGCGCCGCCCTGTCGCGTGAGGGCGGCAGCTGGGTGCTCGACGTTGCCGCGGCGCGGTTCGCCCAGGCGGTGCACGTCACGCTCGACGGCTACCGGCCGGGCGACGACTGGTTCCACCTGCCGCCGGGCCGCACGCGGCGGCTGGTACTGCTGCCCGATCCGGGCGTCACCGCGCCGCCGGCGGGGATCGTCGAGGCGCTGAACGGCCTGCAGCCCGTCCCGTTCAGGGTCCGGCCGTGATCCCGGTCGCGTTCGCCGGATGCTTCGGCTGGCTGCACCCGGGCAGCGGCACCAGGGGCGCGGTGTTGTGCCCGACCTTCGGCCACGAGAACATGATCGCCCATCGCGGCTGGATCGTTCTCGCCGAGCGACTGGCGGCATGCGGCTTCTGTGTGTTGCGCTTCGACTATCCCGGCACCGGCGACTCCGCTGGATCCGGAACCGATCCGGACCGCCTGTCGGCCTGGCAGGCCAGCATTCCGGAGGCGGTCCGCCACCTCCGTGACGTGACGAACGCGGACAGGGTGGTCCTGATCGGGTTGCGGCTCGGGGCCACGCTGGCCCTGCGCGCCGCCGAGGCGATCGAGCGGGTGGACGGGATCGCCTGCCTGGCCCCCGTGGTGTCGGGCAGGAGCCATGTCCGGGAGCTGTCCCTGCTGGCAAAGACCTGGCGTGCGGTGAACCTTCTTCCCGACCCGCAGCCCGGCGATCACACGCCCGGCGCCTACCTCGACGTGGTCGGCGACAGGCTGACGGGGCAGACCCTCGCCGACCTGTCGCGCCTCGACCTGGACGGGCTGCATGTTCCCGCCGAGCGCGTGCTGCTCATGCACGAGAACGGCGGCCGCCTCGCAGCCGCCCTGGCGAGCCGCCTGGAGGCGCAGGGCTGCCGCGTGACGAGGCAGCCCTTCCCGGGCGGGGCAGACTACCTGCAGGACGCGCTGTCCAGCAGGATACCTCATTCCGCCTTCGACATGGTCACGCGGTGGTGCGAGCACCTGCCGGCCGGGCCGGTGCCGACCGCCGCGCGGCATCCGGCACGAGCGGCGGACGGCCTGCTCGGGCTGCCGGAGGCGAACGAGCGGCCGTTCGCGTTCGGCCCATCCGGCGCCCTGTTCGGCATCCTGTGTTCTCCCGCCGCCGATCACGATCCGGCCGGGCCTGTCGTCATCATGCCGAACACCGGCTTCGGCCGCCACGTCGGCGATGGGCGCGTGTTCGTGACGCTGGCGAGACGGCTCGCCGCCGTCGGCGTGTGCTCGCTGCGCATGGACCTCGCCGGCTTCGGCGACAGCGCTGCACTGTCCGACGGTGATCCGGATCCGTATGCGAGCCGCAATGCCGACGACGTCGTCGCGGCGGTGACGGCTCTGGACGCGGCGGGATATCGGGATCCGGTGCTGGTCGGCATCTGCTCCGGTGCCTATTCGTCGTTCCACGCCACCCTGCGTGAGCCTCGCATCCGGGCAGCGATCCTCGTCAACCTGCAGAAGTTCATCTGGAACACCAGCATCTCGCTGAAGATCGGCAACCGGCGGCCGCGACGCCCGCTCGGCTTCTATCTGCACGCCATGACGCGGCCTGCAGCGTGGACGAGACTCGCGAAAGGCGAGGTCGCGGTCGGCGTCATCCTGATGGCGCTGTGCCGTCGTCCGGTGACGGGCCTGTACCGCCGCGTCTGCAACCTGCTCGAACGGTCGACCGGGATCGAAACACGATCCGGTCAAATAATGAGATGGTTCCGCGTGCTGAAATCGCGTGAGGTCCGGTTGCGCCTGCTCTACAGTGAGGGCGATCCCGGCTTGTCGGAACTTGCGCACTACTTCGGCCGGAGCAGGAAAAGATTCCGTCGCATGCCAAATGTTCAGGTCGGCCTGCTTTCCGCTGCAGACCACGCGCTGCTCGAGCACGATGCGCGCCTGCAGTTCATCGAGGAGGTATGCCGGGTCGTCAACGAAGCGAGGACCAGGCCGATGGAGAAGGCGGCGACGAGGACGGGTGCGCCGGAACCGGCTGAAGCCTCATCCGGCAGGCCGTTCGTGCCCGACCGGCTACGCATGATGACGACTCCTTCTTCTCGATCCTGAACTCGTCTGGGTCCCGGAATGTCCATCGCACAACAGCCGTTCACGGAAACCAGCCTGCCGGCCGGCGACCTGACCTCGGACACCATGGCGTCGCAACGTGCGGTGCTGGACTACGAGAAGGCGACGTTGCGGAAGTGGCTCTACCGGCTCGGCTTCCTGGTCCTGACGGTGGCGAGCCTGCTGCTGGAAGCTTTCGCCGTGCTGGTCGGAGGCATGATCGCCGTCGCCACCGACCCGGCGCTTGCCGGCGCGGAAGACGTGCACACGCTTGCCGTCACCTATTTCGGTATCGCCACGATCGCGACGGTGTTGCGGCAGCTGGTTCCAAGGCGGCAGCTCGACACGACGTGGCTGGTCTGGCTCACCCTGCTGCTCGCACTGCTGGCCGCGCATGCGCATGGCCGCAACCAGATCGAGGCGCTGGCCCTCTGGTTCGTCGTGGCCGCATCAGGCATCGCCGCGGTCCAGATCGCGAACGGCCGGCTGAAGGAGAACGTCCTGGCGGCGCTGCCAGTGCCGAGAACGGTCGCGTTTCTCGGCAACAGCGAGATGGCGGCCAAGATGCTCACCCAGCTCCGGAGCACCCGACACAGCCAGCTCCGCGTCATCGGCTTCTTCGATGATCGCTACAACCGGCCGGGACCGCTCACCAGCGTGCTGCCCTGCCTCGGCCCGATCGACAGCCTCGTCAGCTTCATTCAGGACTCCGAGTTGTCTGAGGTCTACATGGCGCTGCCCTGGTCGGCCGGGCCGCGCATCTCGGAGCTGATCGACCGGTTGCGCTTCCTGCCGCTCACGGTCCGCCTGATCCCGGACCATGTCCCGCCGGTACTGCCGGGGCAGGGGGAGGGGCAGCTGCACGGCGTGGTGATGCCGACGCTGATGATCCCTCCGTTCTCCAGCTCGGGGGCGTTCCTCAAGCGCGCGGTCGACGTGTGTGCCGCCATCCTGCTGATGGTGCCGCTGGTTCCTTTGTTCATCGTCGTGGCTGTTTGCATCAGGCTGGACAGCCGTGGGCCGGTGTTCTTCCGCCAGGTGAGGTCGGGGCAGTTCGGGCGACCGTTCCGAATCTTCAAGTTCCGCAGCCTGCACGTGGCGCAGGCCGACACCGCGGCGGAAACTCTGGTCACCGCCGGCGACCGCAGGGTCACGCGGGTGGGCCAGATCCTGCGCAAGTACTCGATCGACGAGCTGCCGCAGGTGTTCAACGTGCTGATCGGGCAGATGTCGCTGGTCGGCCCGCGGCCGCATGCTCCGCGTGCCAAGGCCGATGGGCGGATCTATGCCGAGGTCATCCCGGAGTACATGCTCCGCTACCGGGTGAAGCCCGGCATGACTGGCTGGGCGCAGGTCAACGGCTGGCGCGGCAACACCGATACCGAGGAGCAGCTACGCAAGCGGGTGGAGTACGACTTCCAGTACATCGGCAAATGGTCGTTCCGGCGCGACATCGAGATCATGGTCCGCACGATCCCGGCCATGCTGCTGCCGCCGGCCCAGAACGTGTGATGTCGGATCGATCGCCCGTCCGGCCTCGGCCAGCAGCTCTGGCGTGCATCGCGATGCTGGGCCTGGCGGCCGTACCGGTCTCGCAGGCGACGGAGACTGCGGTGACGCCGCATGCCGGCCTGCCGGTGCTTGCGCTGTCGTTCGAAACGATGCCGGCCTGGCGGCGTGGTCCGGTGGCTCCGGCTGCGGCCGCGAGGCCGTTCGACGACAAGAACTTCGTCCTCGCTGCCGGGCTGTTCGGCGGGTTGCGGCCGCCGTTCGTCCGGGCGGACGGGACCGATGCCGCCTGGGCCAGCCTGCCGCACGAGCAGGAGGCCTACCCGGATGCCGACGCGATGGCGAAGCTCGGGATCGACCCGTACTCGGTCCGCGACGGTGCGCTGCTGATCACCGCGTCGCCGATGCCGGCAGCCGCCGCGGCGACGCTGCCGCGCGACATGAAGCGGCGCTACCTGTCGGGCGCGTTCAACACCTATCCGTTCGGCCAGACCTACGGCTATTTCGAGGTGACCGCGCGGGTGCCGAAGGGTGCCGGGCTGTGGCCCGCCTTCTGGCTGCTTCCCCTGGACCGGAGCTGGCCGCCGGAGATCGACATCGCCGAGCTGCTCGGCAACGATACCGACGTCGCCTACGCGTCGCTGCACTCGACCGACGCCGCCTGGGTGCACAGCGAGCCGCACAGCTACAACAACAGCACGACCACCGACCGCGCGACGGGAGGCGACCTGTCCCGGGACTTCCACCGCTACGCGCTGGACTGGCAGCCGGACACGATCACCTTCTACCTCGACGACAGGATGGTCGCGCGCAGGAGCACGCCGCGCGACATGAACAAGCCGTTCTACCTCGTCGTCGACCTGGCCGTGGGTGACACGGGCAGCTGGCCTGGCCCGCCGGACCGGGGAACGCGGTTTCCGGCGAGCCTCGCCGTCCGTTCGGTGAAGATCTGGAAGCGGGACACGCGATGACCGCCGCGGACAGCGAGCACGGCCTCACCGAACTCCTGGTGCATCCGCCTGCCGGACCAGGCGGAAAAGCGAGGGAAGCCGACACCGTGCAGGCCTCCCGCCCCGGCGGCTCCGCCGTGCCCGTCGTCAGCGTGGTCATCGCCAACCACAACGGCGCGGCGTTCATCGAGGACGCGCTCGCGTCCGCACTGCGGCAGACGCTGCACGACATCGAGATCATCGTCGTCGATGACGGCTCGACCGACGACAGCGTGTCGCGCGTGCGCCGGCTGGCAGCGCGCGACGGCCGCATCCGGCTGCTTCGGACGGCGCAGCGCAGTGGCCCGGGCGGGGCGCGCAACCAGGGCCTGGCCATCGCGCGCGGCACCTGGATCGCCATCCTGGACAGCGACGACCTCCTGCATCCGCAGCGCCTTGCGCGCCTGGTCGACGCCGCCACGGCGGCGGGCGCGGAGATCGTCGCCGACAACCAGATGGTGTTCGACCACGCGCGGATGCTCCCGGCACGCCCGCTGCTCGAGCGTCTGCCGCCGGGCGGCGTGGTGTCCGTCGCGGGCTACATCGATTCGAACCGGTTGTTCTCCGGTGCCGTGCCGCTCGGCTACCTGAAGCCGCTGTTCCTCCGGTCGTTCATGGAAGAGGCGGGGTGCCGCTATGATCCGGCCCTCCCGATCGCCGAGGACTACGACCTGGTGCTCCGCCTGCTGCTGGCCGGCGCGCGGTTCCGGGTCGAGCCGCAGATGACGTACTTCTACCGTCGCCACGGCCGGTCGATCTCGCACCGGCTGTCGACTGCGACACTGCTGCCGATGCTGGCGGCGGACCGCGCGCTTCGCGCCACCCTGCCTGCCTCGCCGTTCCATTCCGCCCAGGTGGTCGCCGCACTCGACCGTCGACGTGACACCATCCTGCGGGCGCTCGACTTCGAGCGGCTGGTGGACGCGCTCAAGCGCCGGAACTGGGGGCAGGCGCTGCGCGTCGCCTGCACCAGGCCTGCGGCCGCAGCACTTCTGCGTATCCCCGTCCGGGACCGGCTGCGTCGCCTGCGTTTGAAGCCGGCGCACGAGCGCCAGGTGGCGCGGGGCATCCCGGCCGCGTCGGCGGAGCGCCGCGTCAGCCTGCTGTCTCGGCAGCGGATCGTCGGCATCAGCAACGGCAGTTCCGCCTATCTTCTCGGCCTGTGCGACAGCCTGAAGCGGGCCGGCTACCGGATCGACCTCGTTTCCCCGTCGCCGGCCATGTTCGGCCGCTGGCCGTTCCTGCGGCTCGACCCGGCGATGGACGTGTTCGCGTCGATCCGCATACGCGGCGCGGTCCGGCTCGGCCGGGTGGTGATCGCCCGCGACCCGAGGATCGGCCTGCGTGCCGCGGCCGGGATCGCCGGCCGGCTGCTGGGCCGGTTCGGGATCACGGTCGAAAGGTGGAACCGCAAGGCGCCGCACGCCATCACGGTCCCGCTCACCGATGCCGACCAGCTGTTCGTCGCCAACACCGTCCGTTTGTCGCGGGCGATCCTCACCGACTACGCCTTCCTGAACGAGGCGATCCCGTTCGCGCTGCAGCCGCGTACGCCCAGCGCCGTGGTCATGCACGACCTGTTCTTCTCCCAGGATCCGGAGCGCAGGATCGTGCGGCTCGACCGCGACGGCGAGATGGCGCTGCTCGACCAGGCGGACGCGGTGATCGCGATCCAGGCGGAGGAAGGCGGCACGGTGTCGCGGCTGCTGCCGCACCGGCCCGTCATCCTGGCGCCGATGGCGGTGTCGCCGGTGGCCGCCCCGCAGCCCGGGGAGGACGGCACCGTGCTGTTCGTCGGCAGCAACGCGCTGCCGAACATCGACGGGATCGAGTGGTTCCTGCGCGAGGTCTGGCCGGGCCTGCTTGAACAGTGTTCACGGATGCGGCTGCAGATCGCCGGCACCTGCTGCGGCAGCCTGTCCGCCGTGCCGCGGAACGTCGTGCTGCTCGGCCGTGTGGACGATCTCGACGCGGCCTACCGGCGCGCCGGCATCGTCGTCTCGCCGCTTCGGCTCGGATCGGGCCTCAAGATCAAGCTGGTCGAGGCGATGGGCCACGGCAAGGCGGTGATCGCCACGGAAACGACCCTGCAGGGCATCCGCGACCAGGTCGCGGGCGCCGTGCTCCAGGCCGACACCGCGGCGCAGTTCCGCGCCGCCTTCGCAAGGCTCGAGGACCGCACCGCACGGTTGCAGCTGGGTGCGCGGGCCCTGGAAGCGGCGCGTCGCCACTTCTCGCCGGAAGCCTGTCACGGCGGCCTGCTCGATTTTGTCCGCCGCGTCGAAACGGAGGACGCCGAGGCGGTCGGCACATCGCATCTCGCGAAGGGTACGCCATGAACTCCTCCCTGCCGCACGAACCCGTCTTTCTCGCCTCGGGCGCCGCGCCGCAGCGTCCGTTCGCCTGGATCGGCGAGCTCGCCGGCTTCCTGCGGCGTCACCGGATGCTGCTGCTCGCCTGCCTGGCGGCGACGGTGCTGCTGGCGCTGTCCTACCTCCTCACGGCGACGCCGCGATTCACCGCGAACGCCACGCTGATGATCGATGCCAAGCAGGCGGACCTGCTGCAGCAGCACCAGGCGGTGTCGGACGCGCAGATCGAGAACGCGCTGACCGAGAGCGAGGTCGAGGTGCTGCGTTCGCCAGGCCTGGCGCGCAAGGTGGTGGCCGACCTGAAGCTCGGGACCGATCCGGCCTTCGCGGGCAGGCCCTCGGTGCTGTCCAGGCTGGCGTCGCTGCTGCACGTGCCGGCCGGGTCGCAGGAAGGCGGCGCGGATGCGTCGACCGCGCAGCAGGACCGCCTGGTGCAGCAGTTCCTGGGCATGGTGTCGCCGCACCGGATCGGCCTGACCTATGTCATCGAGATCGACGCCACCGCGACCACGCCGGCGCTGGCGGCGCGGCTCGCCAACGGGCTGATGCACGCCTACCTCGCCGACCAGATCGCGGTGCGCGACGCGTCGGCCCGGCAGGCGGCGGACTGGCAGGCGGCGCGGCTGGCCGCGTTGCAGGACAGGGCGCTCAAGGCGGACCAGCAGGTGCAGCTGTTCAAGTCCCGGAGCGGCATCGTCGATACCGGGCGCGGGCTGTTGAGCGAGCAGCAGCTCATCGAGCTGAACAGCCAGCTGATCGCCGCGCGTGGCCGCACCGCCGAGGCGGCGGCCCGGCTCGACCGGGTGCGCCAGATGACGAGGCCCGGCAGCAGGACCGAGATCGCCGTCTCGGACGTGCTCAAGAGCCCGGTGATCGACGGGCTGCGCGAGCACTACCTCAACGATGCGCAGCGTGTCGCGGAATGGTCCGCCCGCTACGGCGGCGGCAACGGCGCGGTGGTCCAGCTGCGCAGGGAGATGGTCCAGCTCCAGGCGTCGATCGACAGCGAGGGCCGCCGGATCGAGCAGGCGGCCGAAAGCGACCTCGCGGTGGCACGCGCCGGGCAGGCGGCGATCCAGGGGCAGCTCGACCGGCTGGTCATGCAGTCGGCCTCGACCGACACCGCGCGCGCGACGCTGCGGTCGCTGCAGGACGCCGCCGACACCTATCGCTCGCTCTACACCGCGTTCCTGCAGCGCGCGTTGCAGACGGCGCAAAGCGAGGCGTTCCCGATCGCGGATGCCCGCGTGGTGACCGAGGCCAGGCCGCCGCTGGCCAAGAGCAGGCCGCAGGGCAAGCTGATCCTCGCCGGCTCCCTCGTCGTGGGCCTGGGGATCGGGTTCGCCGTCGGCCTGCTGCGCGACGCGCTCGACCGTCGGCTGCGCGACGCGTCCGGGCTTCTGGCCGAGACCGGGCTGTCCTGCCTGGCCGTGCTGCCGGAGCGGGACGCTCCGCGTGTCCGCCTGTCCGGCC
>CAXUDP010000019.1:26755-49222 GCA_964249735.1 uncultured Acetobacteraceae bacterium
GGCCGAGGAAGGATTCGGCCTCGGGATCCGCACCCTCCAGCTGCGCCTGCAGCAGCAGGGCCAGTCCAGCCGGTGCAGGCTGATCGGCCTGGTCGGCGCGATGGCGGGGGCAGGGACGAGCAGCGTCGCCGCGGGCCTGGTCCGGTCGCTCGGCGCGTCCGGCTACCAGAGCTGCCTGCTCGCCCTGTCCGACTCGTCCGGCACGCAGCGGCAGATCCGCGAGCAGCTCGACCTTCTCCGACGCGAGCACGAGTTCGTGGTGATCGACCTTCCGCCGCTCGACCGGCCGGCGGAGGCGCACATGCTGTTTCCCGACATCGAGCATCTCGCCCTGGTGCTGCCCGCGGGGCGCCTGGAGCCGTCGACATTGCTGGACGCGCTCCACTCCGCCGGCCTCGACCGCCGCCATCTCGCCGGCGTCGTGCTGAACCGCGTCCGCATGGACAGCTAGGACGTGCCGCCGCCGAGCCTAGGATTGCCCGCCGGACGGGCGGTCCTAGCACTGCCCGGTGCGGCGGCGCGGCCGGCGGATCCGGTCTGGTGGCTGTCCTTCGTGTCCCTCACCGGCTTCGTGCTGGAGACGCGCTACGGCACCCTGGCCATGGCGGTCTGCATCGGCACCTGGGCTGCCTACATCGCTGCCTGGCCCGGCCGCTGCCTGGTCTGGCTGGAGGACTACCGCCTGCCGTGGCTGCTGCCGTTGTTCGCCATGCTGTCCACCTTCTGGTCGATCGAGGCGGCCATCTCGATCAAGCTCGGCACCGAGTTCCTGGTCTTCACCGCGGTGGCGATCGTGTCCGCGCGCGCGCAGGGCCCGCGCAGCCTGATCTCGTCGCTGATGTGCGCGCTGCTCGTGGGCGTGGTGCTGAGTGCGGTGACACGCACCACCGCACCGGTCGGAACCACCGGCGAGATCGCGCTCATCGGCGTGTTCGGCAGCAAGAACAACCTGGCGAACTTCGTCTGCCTGTCCATGATCAGCAGCGTGTCGGTGGTCACGGACGGCAGGCAGCCGCGTCCGCTCCGCGTGCTGGCACTGCTGGGGCTGGCGCTCGATCCGGTCATGCTGGTCAAGGCGCATTCGCTCGGCGCGCTGCTGGCGGGCGGTGGCGCCATGGTGACGGCAGTCTCGGTCGCGGCCCTGTCGCGCATCGCTCCACGACAGCGCAACCTCCTGGTCCCGCTTGCCGCGATCCTGGCTGCCGGGGCGGGCGGCTTGCTGCTGCTCGCGCTGCAGCAGGGCTTCGACCTGTCCTCGGTTCTGGCGGCGGCCGGCAAGGACACGAGCCTGACCGGCCGCACCTTCCTGTGGTCGCGAGCGCGGGACTACATCGGCATGCGTCCGCTGCTCGGCGTCGGCTACCAGGCGTTCTGGGTCCAGGGCCATGTCGAGGCGGAAGGGCTGTGGCGCTTCGCGCAGATCGAGAGCCGCGTCGGCTTCCACTTCCACAACCTTTACTATGAGAGTGCGGTCGAACTCGGCAGGCTGGGGGCTGGAATCGTGGCGTTCTCCCTGCTTGCCGTCGCCGCTTGGTCGTTGCGTTCATGCCTTGTCCGGCCGGATTCTGACACGGCGTTTCTGGGCGCGCTGGTCGTCTTCTATGCCATCAGGGTCGGGGTCGAGCTCGACTTCCTGGATCCGTTCTCGCCGGGAAGCCTTCTGCTTCCCGTGGTCTGGGTCTATGCGCGCAGCGATGGTGCACGACGCGAAGGCACTCCCTTCAGGCGCGGAAGAGGTGACGCCTCCGTTCCGGGTCGCGGGTCGACCACGGCCTGGGCGCAGAACTGATCGCCCTCGGGGCGTTCGGCGCCGAGCGGCAGCCCTTCTGGCTGCCACCCGTGCAGGCCGGTGTCGGATCGTGTGCGAGACCTGATGCCGCCCAGGTCTAGCCGAACGTGAAGTTGGCGGCGCTGACGTGGTTGTCGCCGACGAAGTGGATCAGCGTCGGGCTGTCGGTGCGGGTGCCGGCCGACAGGATCATGCCGCCGGCGCCGTCGGCGTGCAGGTGCTGGGTGATCTGCGCGGCGCTGCCGAGGCTGCTGGCGCCGGGAGCGAAGTCGATCAGCAGCGACTTGTCGGCACCGGTGATGGTGAGCGGCGCCGACAGCGCGTTCGCGACGTCGATGTGCAGGCCGCTGGACTGGTCGTTCACCGCGATCGGTCCCGGCGCGCAGCCGCCGCCGATGAACAGCATGTTGTTGGAACCGCGGAAGGCGAGATTGCCGCTGGAGTCGAGCAGGTTCACGGTGTCGGAGCCGGTGCCGGCGTTCAGGGCGAGGGAAACCGAGTTCTGCAGCGTGACGCTGTTGCTGGCGCCGCCGAGGCTCACGTCGAAGGTGCCGAGCGGGCCCCCGTTGCCGGTGCCGAGCGTCAGCGTGGCGGCGCCGGACCCGCCGGTGATGATGGCGTTGCTGCCGCCGGTGACCTGGTTGCCGGTGCCGGCGAGATGCACGACGTCGCTGCTGGCGACGAGGTTGCCGCTGTTATCGAGGCCGTTCAGCAGCGTGACGTAGTCCTGGCCGCTGCCGGCGGTGATGTCGAAATGGCTGCCGCTGGTGGTGCCGCCGCCGGCGATGACCGTGTTCTGCCTGCCGTCGAGGGTGATGGTGGAGTTCCCGACTACGTCGACGTAGTTGCTGCCCGAGCCGCCCCAGATGTTGGCCTGCGCGCTGCTGCTGCCGGAAATGGCGTCGGCGGCCTGGACGATGTGGTCGCCGGTGCCGAACAGCTCGACGTTGACCAGGCCGGCGGCGGCGCTGGTGCCGGTCGGCGAGGCGAAGCTCGGGTCGCCGAAGCTCATCGAGTTGTTGGTGCCGATCAGGGCGGCGTCGATGGCGCCGGCCACGGTAAGGGAGTTGCCGGTGCCGTCCAGCAGCGCGAGGTCGGCGGTGCCGCCGATGCCCAGCAGGCCAGCGATGGCGCTGTCGCCGCTGGCGCCGGTGACGGAAGCGGTCTGCACGGCGCCCAGGGTGACGACGTTGTCGTCGCCGACCAGCCCGACGGCGTCGGCACCGTTGCCGAGCGTGACGATGCTGTTGCTGGTGATGCCGCCGACCGCGAAGTTCTCGTCGCCGCCGGTGAGGACGTCGGCGCTGCCGAACAGGCCGGCGACTTCGTTGATCCCGTAGGCGCCGTCGGCGAGGGAGCCGACGGTGAAACCCTGCTGGCCGACCAGAAACTGTGTTGCGTTGATCACGGTGCTGAACCCTTGCGTGGTCTCACATCCTGTGAGCGTTAACAACTTAAGGTTACATACACGGAGTTCTACTCGCCTATAAAGTGTAAATGCAGGCGGAACGTTTTATTAACGCGGCATCTGACAGACGATAATTTAACGATGCGAATACTTGATGCCGACTTCCGGGATCCTGCCGGTCAACGGCCCTGGTTCGACTTCGGCCAGGGACGGCGCGGGAAGGCATCTGCCAGGGCCTGCCAGGCCAATGGCCAGGTCCAGATGTTGGCGGCGTCCGTCGCTCGCGTGGACGCTGGCCTTGGGTGACTGCCAGGCCGCTGCATGGCGGGGCCTGCGGCTCGACACCCGGTCACCTCGACCTGCTGCCTGCGATCACCGGTCCGGATCAGGCCGCCAGGGGAGGCAGCGCGGAAGGGACAGCAGGGCAATTTGTTCCTGGCAACCCGCGCCGTCGCCCTCCTGGTGTCAAACCAGGCGACGGACGCGGCGTGCGGCGGTGCCGGTCATGCTCCCGATCCGCGGTCGGGCCGGGGTCATGGGATCGCCCGCTCAGGTACCGTGCCCGCTATCCCTCATCAGGATGGACCACCCCCTTGGTGAGGATGATGTTCCCGTAGAGCCGGCGCTCGCCGGTCTGCACGATCGCGAACGAGGCGGCGGCGAGCTCGTAGAAGCGGTGCCGGTCGACGCCCTGGGGAACGGGCGCGCCGCAGGCCGTCAGCGCGGCCGAGAACTCGGCCACCGCCTCGGGAACCTCGGCGGCGTTGCCGACCACGTTCATGGTCAGGGTCGGGTCGGGAACGAAGGTGTCGATCGGCAGCACCGTGAGCACGGCGCGCAGCACCGCGGACGCGTCCAGCCCGGGCAGCGCGATCAGGCGACGGGCGCCCGCGGCGGCCGGATAGTTCGCGTCCACCAGCGCGATCCGGTCGCCATGGCCCATGGCGGCGAGCGCGTGCAGCAGGTCGGGTGTCAGCAGCGGGTGGATGCCGCGCAACATGCCGCGTCTCCTCGATCGACCGGGGCGGTCGGAGGGAGACCGACGTCCTGACCGGTGGCCGGACCATCGAGCATCCCGCCCGCGGCCGCAAGGTTGCGGGCGGTGGATGGCGATGGCGGACACCACCAGCCGCGCAGGCTCCCGGCGCGCGAGGCGCTGGTCGCGCTGGAGGTGGTGACCCCGCCCCGTCCGCTCCCGCAGCACCGGTCGACGCCCCGGTGCCTGATGCCGGCCCATGCGTCCGGATCGTGCCTTGACCTGGACGAGTTGAGGCGCCCAACCTGCCGAGGCCGGAACGCTTCCCATCAGAGGAACGTCCGGGGGAGACGAAAGAACGGTCATGACCAGAGCCACGCCGATCGTTGCCACCCTGCTGCTTGCCGGCGTCACGATCGGCACCGCGCGGGCCGAGACCATTCCGATCATCGTCAAGGACACCACCTCGCAGTACTGGCAGACGGTGATCGCCGGTGCGCGCAAGGCGGGAACGGAGCTGCACATCAAGGTGCCCGAGCTCGGCGCGCAGAGCGAGGCCGACATTTCCGGGCAGGTCACGGCGCTCGAGAACGCCGTGTCGGGAAGTCCCGCCGCGGTGGTGATCGCGCCGACGCAGTATGCCGCCCTCGGGCCGCCGATCACCGCGGCTGCCGAGCAGACCAAGATCATCGGCATCGATTCCGCCGCCGACAGCAAGTCGTTCCTGTCCTTCCTCAGCACCGACAACGTGCAGGGCGGCCGGGTCGCGGCCGACGCGCTGGCGGCGGCGGTGAAGACCAGGACCGGCGCCGAAACCGGCGACGTGGCGGTGATCACCTCGCTGCCGGGCGTGGGCTCGCTCGACCAGCGGGCGCAGGGCTTCCGCGAGGAGCTGGCGAAGTATCCCGGCCTCAAGCTGATCGCCAACCGCATCGCCGACGGGCAGGCCACGACCGGGCTGAACATCATGTCCGACCTGCTGACCGCGCATCCGAAGCTGGTCGGCGTGTTCGCGAGCAACCTGCAGATGGTGCAGGGCGCGTCGCAGGCGCTGGCGGAAGCGAACAAAACCAAGTCGGTGGCGCTGGTCGGTTTCGACAGCGACAAGAACCTGGTGCAGTCGCTGCATGACGGCGTGATTGCCGCCCTG
Source organism: uncultured Acetobacteraceae bacterium (assembly GCA_964249735.1). Lineage (GTDB taxonomy): Bacteria > Pseudomonadota > Alphaproteobacteria > Acetobacterales > Acetobacteraceae > Lichenicola. Next base: position 32,079 of record CAXUDP010000019.1, read on the forward strand.
GTGGTGCAGAACCCGTTCCGCATGGGCTACCAGGGCATCAAGATTGCCGACGCCGCGGCGCACGGCAAGGACGTGCCCAAGCAGATCGACACCGGCGTGACCGCGATCACCGCAGCCAACATGGACACGCCCGCGTCGCAGGCGCTGCTCAACCCGGCGTTGCGGTGAGCGGGGCCGCCGCGTCAGCGGTGCCGGGTCCCGACGCGGCGCCGGTCATGGCGCTGCGTGCGGTCGACAAGCGTTTCGTCGGCACGCATGCGCTGCGCGCGGTGGATCTGGATTTCCGGGCTGGCGAGATCCACGCCATCGTCGGCGAGAACGGCGCCGGCAAGTCCACCCTGATCAAGATCCTCACCGGCGTGCACCAGCGAAGCGGCGGCACGATTCTGTGGGAGGGGCGCGAGGTGGCGCTCGCCTCGCCGCTGGAGGCGATCGCGCTGGGCATCAACGCGGTGCACCAGGAGGTGGTGCTGTGCCCGCACCTTACGGTCGCGGCCAACATCTTCCTCGGCGACGAGCGCACGCGCGGCGGCCTGCTGCAGCACCGGCGCATGGTGGCGGATGCGCGCGTGCTGCTCGACGATCTCGGCTTCGACATTCCGGCGGATGCGATCCTGTCCGACCTCACCATCGGCCGGCAGCAGCTGGTGGCCACCGCGCGTGCGGCGGCGCGCGGCGTGCGGTTCCTGATCTTCGACGAGCCCACCGGCTACCTCACCCGCCAGGATACCGACAAGCTGTTCCGGCTGATCCGTCGGCTGAACCGCGAGGGGGTGACGATCGTCTACATCAGCCACCGGCTGGAGGAGATATTTCAGCTCGCCGACCGCGTGTCGGTGCTGCGCGATGGGCAGAAGGTGGCGACCCGCGTGGTGGCGGAAACCGACGAGCGCGCGCTGATCCGCGACATGGTGGCGCGTTCGATCGAGGAGGTGCACCACAAGGAGCAGGTGCCGATCGGCGAGGTGCTGCTCGACGTCGAGGGGCTGAGCGGGCCCGGCTTCCAGGACGTCTCGCTCAGCGTGCGCCGCGGCGAGATCGTCGGGCTGTACGGCCTGATCGGCGCCGGCCGCAGCGAGTTCGTGCGCGCCCTGTTCGGCCGCACCGCGCACAGCGCCGGCTCGGTGCGTCTGCGCGGCGAGGCGGTGGCGATACGCGATGAGCGCGCGGCGATCGCGCACGGCATCGCGCTGGTGCCGGAAAGCCGGCGCGACCAGGGGCTGTGCCTGAACCTGCCGGTCGGCTTCAACCTCAACCTGCCGGTGTTCGAGCGGATCAGCCGCCGCTTCGGCCTGGTGGACCGCGAGCGGGAGCGGCGGGACGCAGGGCGGCAGATCGCGGAGCTGCGGATCGTGGCCCCGTCGGCGGCGGTGGCGGCGGCCACGCTGTCGGGCGGCAACCAGCAGAAGATCGTGGTCGGCAAGTGGCTCAACCACGGCGCCGAGCTGTTCATCTTCGACGAGCCGACGGTGGGGGTCGACGTCGGCACCAAGGCCGAGATCTACAAGGTGTTCGCCAACCTGCTCCGCCGCGGGGCCGGGATCATCCTGATCTCGAGCTACCTGCCGGAGGTCTACGACCTGAGCGACCGCCTGCACGTGTTCCGGCGCGGCGCGCTGGTCGCGACCCATGAGGGACACGCGGCGGACGGGGAAACCATTCTCGCGGAGGCGATCGGTGTCTGAAGGCCTCCAGTCCGCCACGGCGCCGGCGCCGGCGGCGACCGGCCGTGGCCCCGCCGGCCATCGGCTGCAGTTCGGCTTCCTGCTCAACCTCACCCTGCTCGGCCTGCTGCTGCTGCTGTGGCTGTTGCTGACGGTGAGCACGGACAGCTTCGCGACGCTCGGCAACTTCACCAACCTGCTGCGTCAGGCCTCCCTGTGGTCGATCATCGCCATCGGCCAGACCTTCGTGATCATCACCGCCGGGATCGACCTGTCGGTGGGCGCCACGGTCGGGCTGACCAGCACCGTGGTGGCGCTGATGCTCGCCGCCGGCTGGCCGATCCCGCTGGCCGTGGTCGCCACGCTGCTGGTGGGGGTGCTGGTGGGGCTGGTGAACGCGTTCGGCATCGTCCGCCTGCGCCTGCCGCCCTTCATCATGACCCTGGCGGCGATGACGGCGCTGCGCGGCGCCGGCCTGCTGATCACCAACGGCCAGACCATCGGCGGGCTGCCGCGATCCTTCGGCGCGTTCTCGCGGCACGGCGTGCTCGGCGTCCCCAACCTGTTCCTCGCCGTGCTGGCGGTGGCGGTCCCGGGCTACGTGCTGCTGCATCACAGCCGATGGGGCCGCTACCTGTATGCGGTGGGCAGCAACCCGGAGGCGGCGCGGTTGTCGGGAGTGAAGGTCAGCCGCACCATGACCCTTGCCTACGTGCTGTCGGCGCTGCTCGCCGCGGTGGTGGGCATCCTGACCGCATCGCGGATCGGCATCGGCGTGGCCACCACGGGAGAAGGATGGGAGCTGCAGAGCGTCGCCTCGTCGGTGATCGGCGGCACCTCGCTGTTCGGCGCGGTCGGCAGCATCATCGGCCCGCTGCTCGGCGCCATGCTGCTCACCACGATCAACAACGGCGCCAACCTGCTGAACGTGAACCCGTTCTGGCAGGGCATCATCACCGGCCTGCTGATCATCGCGATCGTGTATTTCGACCAGCTCAGGCGGCGCGGCCAGCGGTAGGGGGTCTGCCAGCACGGGGACCGCTGTGAACGGGTCGGCCCAGGCTTGCGGCTCAGGTCCTCGCGCTCGAGCGGGTGACTTGGTTTCAAGCCGAGGCATCAACCCTTATTCGAAGGGCGTCGCAGCGGAAGGGCGGTTCAGCATCGCCATCAGCTCCTGCCGGGTGGCCGGGTTGTCGCGGAACGCCCCCAGCATGCGGCTGGTGACCATGGACACGCCGGGACGATGCACGCCGCGCGTGGTCATGCACTGATGCCCGGCTTCCAGGATCACGGCGACCCCGTGCGGCTGCAGCACGTCGTTGATGGTGTTGGCGATCTGCGCGGTCATGCGCTCCTGGATCTGCAGCCGGCGCGCATACACGTCGACCACCCGCGCCAGCTTGCTGATCCCCACCACGCGCCGGCGCGGCAGGTAGGCGACGTGCGCCCGGCCGATGATCGGCACCATGTGGTGCTCGCAATGGCTTTCGAAGCGGATGTCGCGCAGCAGCACGATCTCGTCGTAGTCGTCGACCTCGGCGAAGGTGCGGCTCAGCAGCGCCGCCGGGTCGGTGGCGTAGCCCTGGAAGAACTCCTCGTACGAGCGCACCACGCGGGGCGGGGTGTCGTGCAGCCCTTCGCGCGACGGGTCCTCGCCGGCCCAGCGCAGCAGGGTGCGCACCGCCTCCTCCGCCTCCTCGCGGCTGGGACGGCGCGCGGCGCGCGCGTCGGGCTCCATGCTGTCCATCGGGCCGACCTGCCTAGTGGACGATGCCGGGCTGGTGCGGGCTGTCCAGGCTGAACGCCGGGATCGCCACGTCGAACTGTTCGCCGGAGCCGGTGGCGACCATGTGGTAATGGCCGGACATGAAGCCGGTCGGCGTCGCCAGCGGGGTGCCGGAGGTGTACTCGAACGCCTCGTCCGGCTTGAGCTCCGGCTGCTCGCCGACCACGCCCTCGCCCTGCACTCGCTCGACATGGCCGGTGGCGTCGGTGATCAGCCAGGAGCGCCCGAGCAGGCGCACCGTGTCGGTCCCGTGGTTCTCGATCCGCACCCGGTAGGCCCACAGGTAGTGCCGCTCGTCCGGCTGCGACTGGTCGTCCAGGAACACCGAGCGCACGCTGACGCGTATGAAGCGGGTGACGGCGCTGAAGCAGGGCACCCCGTCCTCGGCCTCCGGCTGCGGATCGGTCTCCGGCACAAGGCTGGCCGTCATGGGTCCCTTGTCCTTCATGGCGCGGCTCCGGTGCTCATTCTGCAGCCTGACGCCGGCTCGGTTCCGCCAGCGCATGGAGGCCGCGCCGGAGGTCGTCCAGGAGGTCGCGCACGTCCTCGAGCCCGACCGACAACCGGATCACGCCCTCGCCGATGCCGAGTGCGGCGCGTTCCGCCGGCCCGATCTTCATGTGGGTGGTGGTGGCCGGGTGGGTCACGAGCGAACGGCTGTCGCCCAGGTTGTTGGAGATGGCGATCAGGCGCAGCGCGTTCATCATGCGGAACGCTTCCGGCTTGCCGCCCTCCACTTCGAAGGTGACCAGCGTGCCGCCGGCGCTCATCTGCCGCATCGCGAGCCCGTGCTGCGGATGATCCGCGCGCGCCGGATACCAGACCCGGGCGATGCCGGGGGCTTCGGCCAGCGCGTCCGCGACCGCCGCGGCGTTGCGCGTCATCGCGTCCACACGGAGCGACAGCGTTTCCAGACCCTTGGACAGCACCCAGGCGTTGAACGGCGACATCGCTGGCCCGGTGTTGCGCAGGAACGGCTGCAGCGTTTCCTCGATCCAGGTCCTGGTGCCGAGCACCGCGCCGCCGAGCACCCGGCCCTGGCCGTCGATGTGCTTGGTGCAGGAATACACCACCACGTCGGCGCCGAACCGCAGCGGCTGCTGCTGCAGCGGGGTGGCGAACACGTTGTCCACCACCACCACCGCGCCGGCGCGGTGCGCCATCTCGCACACCGCCCGGAGGTCGACGATCCCCAGCATCGGGTTGGACGGCGTTTCCAGCAGCACGCAGGCGGTGGGCACCGACAGCGCCTCGGTCCAGGCGTCGAGGTCGGCGCCGTCGACGAACACGCTCTCGATGCCGTAGCGCGGCAGCAGCTGCGACACGATCCAGTGGCAGGAGCCGAACAGCGCGCGCGCCGCGACGATGCGGTCGCCGTGCTTCAGGTGGCTGAGCAGCGCAGAACTCACGGCCGCCATGCCGGTGGCGGTGGCACGGCAGGCTTCGGCGCCTTCCAGCGCCGCGAGCCTGTGTTCGAACGCGGCCACGGTGGGGTTGCCGAAGCGGGTGTACTGGTAGTGCGTCGCCTCCCCCAGGAAGGTGGCCTCGGCCTGCTCGGCATCGTCGTAGACGAAGCCGGAGGTGAGGAACATCGCCTCGCTGGTCTCGCCGTGCGGCGTGCGCGAGGTCCCCGCGTGCAGCAGCAGGGTGGCGGGATGGAAGGCGTGCTGGTCGTTCATCTCGGCTTCCCCGATCGGTCGGAGGCGATGCCCGGACGTGGAGCCGAAGCGGCCGGCTCCCCGGATCCTGCTCCCGGGCGTCTGCCGCCGAGGCCGCTTCAGCGCGCCTGTTTCACCTCGCCCGAGCCGGCCGGACACGTCGCGAGGGTCGTGACGGGAACGGTTCTAGGAGCCGGCTCCGGGGGCCGTCAACTGCGCGGGGGCGTTGCCGCCGGATCGGGGCGGCCGTATAACTCCCGGCGACCGGCACCGGGCGGGTGTAGTTCAATGGTAGAACGGAAGCTTCCCAAGCTTCATACGAGGGTTCGATTCCCTTCACCCGCTCCATTTCCGGCTAGCCGCCGTCCCGGTGCGCCTGCTCCTGGTGCCGCTCGACCGAGCGCCTGAGGTTGCCGATCGGCACCGCCGGCAGGGTGTCGTGATAGGCCGAGCCGGACCAAGTCCAACGATCCCTGTCGCCCACCACCAGGTCGTGCATGCCGCCCGAGCTGGTCGCCAGCACCTTGATCGGGCCGCTGACGGAGTCGAGCACCTTGATCCAGCGCCCCTCGTGGCGGAGGTAGACCGAGGTCGAGCAGCCGGCCGAGCCGCACAGGCTGGCGGACTGCGTCTGCACGAACAGGGCGGTGTCGCCGTGATCGGTGGACAGCGGCGCGGAGCCGATCAGCACGATCGGGGTCTCGTTGCGCTTGCCTGCGCCGGCGATGTCCTCGGCGTTGAGCTGCCGTGCCGCTGTGTCGAGCGCCGTGCCCGGCTGCTGGGTCAGGATCACCGGGCTCGACGCGACGGGGGCGGGATGATGGTGGCGGTGCCGGGTCTGGGCCGTCGCCGGCAACAGCGGCAGCAGGCAGAGCGGCAGGACGAGACCGGTCAGGCGGCGGGTCATGTGGGGGTTTCCAGCGGCGGTAGGGCCAGCGATCCTGGACGGAGGACCGCATCATAGGCGGGACGAACGGGAGCGGCGAGGGGCTCCTGCCCCGCCGAACGAGGAGCAGCCGTCATGGATCCCAGGCCGGGCGCCTACCGCCACTACAAGGGCGAGCTGTACATGGTGCTGGCCACCGGCCGGCACAGCGAGACCGAAGAATGGCTGGTGGTCTACCGCGCCGACGAGGACGGCAGCACCTGGGTGCGGCCGCTGGCGATGTGGAACGAGACCGTGCTGGTGGACGGGGTGGCGGTGCCCCGCTTCGCCCGGATGGCGACGCAGGGCTGAGGATCGCCGTACCGTCCGGATGGCGGCGCATGCGGCGATCGGTCTATCCTGCCGCTCCGGCGCAGCGCCAGGAGCCCCATGGACTGTCTCGTGATCGGAGCCGGGCCGGCCGGGTTGACCGCGGCCGTCTACTTGGCGCGGTTCCGCCGCCAGGTGACGGTGGTCGACGGCGGGGCGAGCCGGGCGTCCTGGATCCCGGTCTCGCACAACCTGATGGGTTTCCCCGAGGGCCTGTCCGGAGGCGGCCTGCTCGGCCGCCTGCGGATGCAGGCCGACCGATATGGCGCCGTCGTGCGGCCGGGCGAGGTGTCCGGCCTTGTCGCGCTGCCGGAGGGTGGATTCGAGGCGACCGTGACGGGCGATGCCGTGCGCGTGCCGCGCGTGCTGCTGGCGACCGGCGGCCTCGACGTCGAGCCGGAACTGCCGGGGGTGCACGACGCGGTGCGTCGCGGCCTGGTCCGCTACTGTCCGATCTGCGACGCGTTCGAGGTGATCGGGCAGAAGGTGGCGCTGATCGCCTTCGGGCGCTGCCGGGTCAAGGAGGCGCTGCTGCTCCGAAGCTACACCGCCGACCTCACCGTGTTGACCCTGGGCCGGGCGATGGAGATGCCGGACGACGAGCGGCGCACCCTGCACGAGGCCGGGATCGCGATCGACGAAACGCCGGTCACGGCGCTGTCGGTGGAAGGCGACCGGATCGCCGCCTGGCACATGCAGGACGGCACAGAGCGCCGCTACGACACCATCTATTCCGCGCTCGGCGTCCGCATCCGTTCCGGCCTCGCCCTCGATCTCGGGGCGGAGGCGGACGAGGACGGGGCGCTGCTGGTGGACCGGCACCAGCGGACGAGCGTGCCCGGGCTGTACGGCGCCGGCGACGTGGTCAGCGGGCTGTCACAGGTAAGCGTGGCGAGCGGACACGCGGCGATCGCGGCGACCGACATCAACCGCAGCCTGCCGTTCCCCCGCCCGGACCGCGCGTAGGCAAGCCGGCCGGCTGCCAGCCGTGATGAACGGTCGACGCAGCCCCAAGCAACAGGAGTTCGAACCGATGCCGCGCTGGACCCCCGCCAACATGCCCGACCAGGACGGTCGGGTCGTCGTCATCACCGGAGGCAGCAGCGGGATCGGCGCGGAAGCGGCGGACGTGCTCGCGGGGCGGGGCGCGCAGGTGGTGCTGGCGGTGCGTGCCCAGGCGCGCGGCGACGCCGTGGCGGCCCGGATCCGGGCGCGGCACAGCCAAGCGCGGGTCATGGTCTCGCTGCTGGACATGGCCGAGCTCGCCAGCGTGCGGGAGTTCGCCCGGCGCACCGCCGACTCGGTGCCGCAGGTCGACGTGCTGCTCAACAATGCCGGGCTCGGCCTGCAGCGGGCCCGTGCGGTCACCGCGGACGGCTTCGAGCGGCAGTTCGGCACCAACCATCTCGGCCATTTCGCCCTGACCGGGCTGCTGATGCCGGTCCTGCTGAACGCCCTGGCGCCGCGGGTGGTGGCGATCAGCAGCATCGCCCACCGGCGCGGTCGTATCGACTTCGACGACCTGCAGGGCGAGCGCCGCTACAACGGCAGCAAGGCGTACAGCCAGTCCAAGCTGGCCAACCTCATGTTCGCGTTCGAGCTCGACCGGCGTGCGCGGGCTGCGGGGTCGCGCCTGGTGAGCGTGGCGGCGCATCCGGGAGTCGCCACCACCGGCTTCGTCGCCGCCACCGGCATGCCGCGGATCGCGGCGGCCGCCGCCAACGCCGCGATCGGCGTGTTCGGGCAGGATGCGGTCCGGGGGGCGCTGCCCGGCCTGTATGCCGCCGCCATGCCTGACGTGAAGGGCGGACAGTACTGGGGACCGGACGGGTTCCGGGAGATCAAGGGCGACCCGGCCCTTGCCGTGGTCTCGCCGCACGCCCTCGACCAGGCGGCCTGGCAGCGGCTCTGGACGGTGTCGGAGCAGCTGACCGGCGTGCGCTACCCGGCCGTGTCCTGAGGTGGTCTCCGTCTTTGTCACGGGGACTTTACTATGTAGCCAAACACGGACCGCCGAGAACTAGGATCTCCTAGGACTCGAAGATGATCCATGGTGGCGTATGACGACCTGCAGGCGGCGAACGACAACTCGCTGAACCGGGATGCGGCGATCTCGCTCCGCCTGCTGCACTGGTTCATGGAAAGCCGTGAGGAGGCGCTCGCCGCACTGATGGGCGCCCACTACCGGCCCGACCCGTTGCGCGACGAGCTGATGCGGTCGATCTGCCTGTTCTTTGCCGAAGGGCACATCCGCGCCCTGACCGAATACCAGAAGGACCTCGAGCCGCGCTGGGACGCGGAGGTGGTGGCGCAGGCGCTGGACACGCTGCGGGCCGTCCACCTGGTCGCGGTGGACGGCGCCCCGGACGGCGGCATCAGGCCGACCATGCGGCTGATTTCGTTCTACAACGACACCATGCCGAGGGTGCTGGACATGGCCAAGCGGATCCTGCGCGACGGGATGCAGCAAGACAGCTTGAATCAGCGTTAACGTTCCGTTATTCCGGTGGTGCCATGGTTCCGGCGCCGAGGCCGAACGGGAGGAGTTGGCGAGATGACCATGCCTGCAACGGTTGACCGCGTCATCATGATCGACACGATCGCCCGCTTCCTCGACGCGGCCGCCGACTCCGCACGCGGCTGGACCACGTCGCGGGACGGCGCCGAGCGGCTGGCGACGCTGCTGCTCGATGCCGCGCCGTCGGCCGGCGCCCTGCCGATGTCGGGGATCGGTCCGCTGGCCCCGACCAGGAGCCTGCGCCAGTTCAGGCAGCAGGAGGCGCGTCCGCTCCTGGCCGACCCGCTTCCCCATTGGGCCGCCTGCGCGGACGATCACTGCCGGACGGTCCGCCACTGCGTGCACGGGCATGCGGACGGACGTTCGGCGCCCGCCGTACGTCAGGCGGAGCGCGTGCCGGCGCCACGCCTGGCGATCACGGCCGGAACGGTCGAGCCGACGCCGGCGGGGTGACCCGGTACGCCGACATCGGCGGACGGGCCTGGCCGGGCACGCGCCGGCGACCGGGTGAGGAGGCCCGGCCCGGCCGGACTCAGAGCGTGCCGCCCTTGCGCCCGATCGCGGCACCGAGGCGCAGCCGCAGGGCGTTCAGCTTGATGAAGCCCTGCGCGTCGACCTGGTCGTAGGCGCCCTCATCCTCCTCGAAGGTGACCACGCGGGTATCGTACAGGCTGTGCGGGCTTTCGCGTCCGACCACGATCACGTTGCCCTTGTAGAGTTTCAGCCTGACTCGGCCGGTGACGCTGTTCTGGCTGGCGTCGATCAGCGCCTGCAGCATCCGGCGCTCCGGGCTGAACCAGAATCCGTTGTAGATCAGCTCCGCGTAGCGCGGCATCAGGCTGTCCTTGAGGTGGCCTGCTTCCCGGTCCAGCGTGATGCTTTCCATCGCCCGGTGCGCCTGGAGCAGGATGGTCCCGCCCGGCGTCTCGTAGATGCCGCGCGACTTCATGCCGACGTACCGGTTCTCCACCAGGTCCAGCCGGCCGATCCCGTTGGCGCGGCCGAGCTCGTTCAGGCGCGCCAGCAGCGCCGCCGGCCCGAGCGCCTCGCCATCGACCGCCACCGGGTCTCCGCCCGCGAAGTCGATCGCGATCTCGGTGGCGACGTCGGGCGCCGCTTCCGGGCTGATGGTGCGCTGGAACACGCTTTCGTCCGGCGGCACGGCTGGATCCTCCAGGATCTTGCCCTCCGACGACGAGTGCAGGAGGTTGGCATCCACCGAGAACGGCGCCTCGCCGCGCTTGTCGCGGCTGATCGGGATCTGGTTCTCCTCCGCGAACGCCAGCAGCTTCGTGCGCGAGGTGAGGTCCCATTCGCGCCAGGGGGCGATCACCGTCACGTCCGGCTTCAGCGCGTAGTAGGACAGCTCGAACCGCACCTGGTCGTTGCCCTTGCCGGTGGCGCCGTGCGCGACCGCATCGGCGCCCACCATCTCGGCGATCTCGATCTGCCGCTGCGCGATCAGGGGCCGTGCGATGGAGGTGCCGAGCAGGTACTGGCCCTCGTAGAGCGTGTTGGCGCGGAACATCGGGAACACGAAGTCGCGCACGAAGGTGTCGCGCAGGTCGTCGACGAAGATCTCCTTCACCCCGAACATCTCGGCCTTGGCACGCGCCGGCTCCAGCTCCTCGCCCTGGCCGAGGTCGGCGGTGAAGGTCACCACCTCGCAACGATAGGTCAGCTGCAGCCAGCGCAGGATCACGCTGGTGTCGAGGCCGCCGGAATAGGCGAGCACGACCTTCTTGACGTTCCTGGCGGCCATGCGGGCGTCCTCGGGGATCGGCGGGCGCTGCGTCGCCCAGCCGGTGCTGGTCCCGTAGCATCCGCGCTTCGGCCGGGAAAGGCGTCGCGAAAGCTGGACTCGGAGCGGAAAAGCAGCAACGGCCGGAACCGGCGCTCGGATCCGGCCGTTGCTGCAACGAAGCGCCCCGGTCCGGACGCTCTCGCAGATCGGGATCGTAGGTGCCGAGTTTCGACCGCCTCCTCGCCTGCCCGCTTGTTGTCGCGATCCCGGCGCGCGACGAGGCGGACCGCATCGCCACCTGCCTGCAGGCGCTCGGCGCGCAGGAGCAGGCGACGCTCGACCACGTCGTGCTGCTGCTCAACAACTGCACCGATGACACCGCCGCCCGTGCCCGGGAGGTCGCACCGCAACTGCCGTTCGAGCTGTGCTGCGTCGAGCGGCTGTATCCCCGCGCCTTCGCGCATGCCGGCACGGCGCGTCGCGAGGCGATGGAGATCGCGGCCCGCTTGGCCGGTCCGGACGGCATCCTGTTCACCAGCGATGCCGACGGCGTGGCACGGCCGGACTGGCTCGCCGCCAACCTCCGGGCCATGGCGCAGGGCGCCGACGTGGTGTGCGGACGCGCCGAGATCGATCCGGTCGAGGCGCTCGCCATCCCGGCGCATCTGCACCGCGACGACGACGCCGAGGTCGCCTATGCCACTCTGCTCGACCGGATCCACCACCTGGTCGATCCCGACCCGGCCGACCCCTGGCCGCGCCACGTCGAACATTCCGGAGCCAGCATCGCCGTCACCGCAGCCGCTTCCGCCCTGGTGGGTGGCGTGCCGGCGCTGTCGTCGGGCGAGGATCGCGGCTTCCTCCACGCGCTGCGGCGCGCCGACCGGCGGATCCGCCACGCCCCGGACGTGGTAGTGACGGTGTCGGGGCGCACCGTCGGCCGGGCGCCCGGCGGCATGGCAGAAACCATTGCCCGGCGCGTGCTGCGACAGGACGAGATGCTCGACGACAGCCTGGAGCCGGCCGGCGACTGCCTCGGACGTGCGGAAGCACGCGCGGCCCTGCGCATCCTCCGGGATGCCCGCCTTGCCGGTCTGCCCGATGCCGCAGCGCTGTCCGCCTACGCCGTCCGGGTCTCGCTGCCGCCGGGCTTGGTCAGGCGGTGGCTGGAGGAACCATGTTTCGGCACCGCCTGGGCTCGTGTCGAGGCCGAAAGCGTGTCGCTGCGCCGGCACCCGGTCCGTCGTGCCGAGCTCGCGCGGCACCACGACGAGGGTGCGCGGATCATCCGCCGGCTGGAGCACGCGGCCAGGGCGAGGCACTCCAGGATGGCGGGGTCGCCCGGCCAGGCGGCCCGCACCGGCCCGCACAACGGAGCGCCGGCTGGTGACGGGAGGGAAGCGTGGCCGGGCCCGGGATGAGCGGGCGCGCTGCCAGGCAGGGGATCGGGGGAACCGGTGCTCAGCCGATCCGGTCGATCCGGTAGCCGTCGCGCCGGAGCGGTTCCGACACGCGACGGCTGGCGTCGGCACAACAGGCGCGGGCACGCTCCGCCGCCTCGTCGCCGGTGCACGGCGTGTCAGTGGGCCCGGTCCAGTTCACCAGCAGGATCGCGGCGTCCGGCGCAGAAGCGGCCAGCACCCTGGACATCAGCCGGTCGATGTCGCCGGGGCTCAGGAAGTAGAGCAGCTCCGACAGCACCAGGAGGTCGCACGATCCCGGAGGAAGCGCCGGTAGCCCGTCCGGCAGCGCGGCCTGCGCGAAGCGCACGCCCGGCAGCGCCGCGCAGCGGGCCCGGGCGCGTGCCAGTGCGGCGTCGCTGATGTCGATCGCCAGCAGCGCGTCGCAGCGTGCCGCCAGCGCCTCGGTCATCACGCCGATCGAGCAGCCCAGTTCCAGCCCGTTGCGGTAGCGGCGGCCGTCGAGCGTCGACAGGGTGTCGGCGTACTTGGCGCGCTCGTACGGACTGCTCTCGAACCCCCACGGATCCGCACGCTCGGCATAGATCCGCTCGAACACGTCGGCAGGCCAGCTCGGTCCGCTCATGACGACAGGAACACCTCGAACGGGGCCTCGAACACCGACAGCAGCGCCAACGGCAGGCGGAACCCGTCCGGATCGTCGTCGATCAGCGTGCCGTATTGGGTCTGGTGCGATCGGATCGCCCTAGCCTTGGCCGGCAGATGGGCCGCGATCGGCAGCCGCCAGCCCTCGGGCGCGGGCGCGTCGAGCAGCGTGTCCGGCGGGATCAGCCAGCCCCAGACCGGGTAGGCCAGCAGGCGCAGCTCCTGGCGTGCCGCCAGGGCGTCCGCTATGTGCCAGGCCGCTTCGTGGTCGCAATGCGGGTCGTGCCGCCACGGCGCCAGGATCGTGTCGCAGCGATGCGAGGCAGCGAGGGCGGCCAGCCGGTCCACCACCTGCTCGAACGCCTGCCCCTCGCGTGGGGCGCGAGTGTCGGGCAGGCGGAGAAAGGCAAGGCGGTCGGGCGGCAGGCCGAGGCAGGCGACCGCGTCCCGGGTTTCGGCCTCGCGGCGCTCCCGCAACCGCGGTGCCGGCCAGACAGCCGAGTTCGGATGCGAGCCGGCGCCGTCGGTCGCGACCACCACCAGCGGCGGCCGGCCGGCCACGCAGGCCTCGGCGATCAGCCCGCCGCAGCCGAGGCTCTCGTCGTCGGGGTGCGGCGCCAGCACCAGGGCGGTGCCGGGCACGATCCGGTCCAGCGTTCCGAACGGCAGCGCCCGGAACCTGTCGTGCAGCGCGCCCGCTGGACGCCCGGTCATGCAGCGTCCGCGTCCGGCAGGGTGCGACCGGCAAACCAGGCGGCGCCCTCGACCAGGGTCTCGTCCGGCGCCGGCTGCCGCAGATAGGTGGCAAGGTCGCGCAGCACCCGCTCGACCGGGCTGCCGGACAGGAACGCCGACAGGCCGAGTCCGCGCTGCACCAGGCGGATCACGTCGAGACCCGCCGTCTCGCAGGCGATCCGCGCCAGGTTGACGGTGGCCGCGACGTCGCCCGGCTCGAACCGGCCGCTTTCCGCCACCAGTGCCGCCTTGCGGGTCCAGAGCGACGCCGTTTCCTGCGCGATCAGCGCCTCGCCGATGCGGACCTGCTGGTGCGGGTTGGCGTCGCGGCCGCGGGCGGCGAGCCCGGCGCAGAACAGCGACACCAGCCGGTCGATCCCGCCCAGCGCCACCGCCATGCCGCGCCAGGCGCCGGCGGAGAACTCGGGCTGCCTGAGGTAGTCGCCGGACGCGCCGACCAGCACGTCCGCCGGCCGGACCAGGCCGGAAAAGTCGTGCCGCCCGGTGCAGGCGCCGCGCATGCCGGACAGCGAGGCCGGCATAGGGCCGGCGGCCCGTTCGCGTCCGAGCGGCACCACCATCATCCGGATGTCGCCCGCCGGCGAGCATGCGGTGACCAGCGGGTGCGTCACCTGCGCCGCACCGGACGCGAACAGCTTGGCGCCCTCGAGCCGGAGCGGGCCGTCCGGCGTGTCCTGGGCGTAGCGCAGCCCGTCGGAGCCCTCGGTGACCCAGATCCCGAACAAAGCCCCGTCGCGGATCGCGATGGCGGCGTCCTGCACCTGGACCGTGGTGCCGTAGCGCACGAGCAGCTTCAGGGCGTTGACGTGGCCCTCGAACAGCCGCCCGAGCGACAGGTTGGCAGCCCCGATCAGGCGGAGCAGTCGCAGCATCCCGAGGGCGCCGGCGGGCTCGGTGCCGAGCCCGAGCCCGCCGGTCACGGCCGGCAGAGGTGCCGACAGGACGCCCGCCTCGCGAAGCAGGGCGATGCCGCGCTCCGGGAACGCCCCCTCGCGGTCGCAGCGTCCGGCCTCGGCCTCGATCTCCGGCAACGCTGCGTGCAGCCGGTCGAACAAGGCCGGCTCAAACAGAACGGTGCTCGTGGCTGCGGTGTCCGGCGTGGTCGTCGTCGTGGATATTGGGGTTGGGCGCGGTGTTGCGGTCGCCGCTTTCCACCGGAGGAGCGGCACCCGGATGGTCGCCCGGACCCTTCTTCAGGGCGTTACCGCCCGGCGCCTTGTGCGTGCCGCCCGGATCGATGCCCTCGACCGGAACGTTGCCGGTCGTTTGTCCGTGGTCTGCCATGGCGGAAGAGCCTCCTGCGCTCCGGGTGGAGACGTGCCGGACGGGCAGGGGGTTCCCCCTCGGCTCAGGCCGCCGGCCGCTCTCGCCTGCTCTCGGTGCGCAGCTGTCCGCAGGCGGCCAGGATGTCCTGGCCGCGCGGGGTGCGGATCGGCGAAGCGAAGCCGGCCTGCGTCACGATTTCCGCGAACCGCGCCAGGCGCTGGCGGGTCGAGGGCCGGTACTGGCTGCCCGGCCACGGGTTGAACGGGATCAGGTTCACCTTGGCTGGGATGCCGGCGATCAGCTGCACCAGCGCGCGTGCCTCCGCCTCGCTGTCGTTCACCCCGTCGAGCATCACGTACTCGAAGGTGATGCGGCGCGCGTTGCTCGCGGCCGGGTAGCGCCGGCAGGCGGCGATCAGCTCGGCGATCGGGTACTTGCGGTTCAGCGGCACGATCTCGTCGCGCAGGTCGTCGGTCACGGCATGCAGGCTGACCGCCAGGTTGACGCCGAGCTCGGTGCCACAACGGTCCATCATCGGCACCACGCCGGAAGTGGACAGGGTGATGCGACGGCGCGACAGGCCGATGCCCTCTCCATCCATGACGATGCGCATCGCCCGGGCGACGTTCTCGTAGTTGTACAGCGGCTCGCCCATGCCCATCAGCACGATGGTGGACAACAGCCGCGGCGTCTCGCCGTGCGGGCTCGGCCACTCGCCGTAGCTGTCGCGTGCGGCCATGAACTGGCCGACGATCTCGGCCGACCCCAGGTTGCGGGCGAGCTTCTGCGTGCCGGTGTGGCAGAAGCGGCAGGACAGGGTGCAGCCGACCTGGGAGGAGATGCACACCGCTCCCCGGTCCTCGCGCCGGTCGGGGATATAGACGGTTTCCGCTTCCTGGCCGTCGCGGAAGCGAAACAGGAATTTTCGCGTCTCGTCTGCTGCGGTCTGCACCACGGCCGCGTCGGGACGGCCGATCACGAAGCGGGCGGCCAGCTTCTCCTGCAGCGGCCGGGCCAGCGTGCTCATGGCGGCGAAGTCGGTGACACCCTGGTGGTAGACCCAGTGCCAGACCTGCTTGGTGCGGAACGGCTTCTCGCCGATCGCCACCAGCGCCTCGGTCAGTTCCTCGCGGGACAGGCCGATGATCTCGCGCCGCCCGTCCGGCAGCACCGGCGCCGGCGGCGCGAACAGGGCGGCCTTGGCCAGGATGCGGTCCCGCTCCGACGCGGACAGGTCGTGGTCGTCGTGCGAGGCAAGGTTGGGGGTCATGGCGGGTCCGGCAGCGGCAGGCAGTGCAGATGGCGCGAGGGTCGCTTGGGACAAGGGCTGCATGTCCCCCGATCAACTCGACGCGAGCAACCGCCTTGGCAACGTATTCATAAGAACGTGTCACATTGGCGCCACGTTCGCCACCATGATGAAGCCGGCATCGTGGTGGACACCGGACGGAGTTCGACAATGAACGACCAGGAATACCGCGCGAAGCTGGCCGAGCTCGACCACCTGCTGAACGACCTCGACGTGCCGATGGAACCGGCGCGGGTGTGGGAACTCCTGGCCGAGGTGTCGCACCACGACCTGCAGCAGGCCGGTCATATCTGAACGGTGTTCAAGTCATGCGCGCCGCCAGGAGGAACTCGCGGTTGCCTTCCGGACCGGTGATCGGGCTCGGCTCGATTCCCAGCACGGTCCAGCCGGGCAGGTTGTCCCACCAGCCCTGTATGCTGTCGCAGACCTCCTGATGGACGGCCGGATCACGCACCACGCCGCGCGCACCGACCGCTGCCCGTCCGGCCTCGAACTGCGGCTTGATCAGGGCGACTGCCCACGCGCCCGGAGCGCATAGCGCGAGCGGTGCCGGCAGGACGGTGCGCAGCCCGATGAAGCTCGCGTCGCACACCAGGGCGGAGGCGGGATCAGGAACCTCGTGGCTGGTCAGGGTGCGGGCGTTCAGCTTCTCGTGCACCACCACGCGCGGGTCGCTGCGCAGCTTCCAGGCGAGCTGGCCGTGCCCGACATCGACGGCATGCACCTTCGCGGCACCATGCGCCAGCAGCACGTCGGTGAAGCCGCCGGTGGAGGCGCCGATGTCGAGGCAGACCCGCCCGTCCGGCGACAGGGCGAAATGGGCCAGCGCATGGGCCAGCTTCAGCCCGCCGCGCGACACCCAGGGGTGGTCCTGGCCGCGAAGCGAGAGCGGCACGTCGTCGGCCAGCGCGTCGCCGGCCTTGTCGATCCGCGTCTCGCCGCTGAACACCAGTCCGGCCAGGATCAGCGCCTGTGCCCGCGTCCGGGTCTCGACCAGGCCGCGCTCGACCAGCAGCTGGTCCGCCCGCTTCTTCACCTCCCGGCGAGGCCGGTGACAACGGGGCTGCCGGCCTCTGCGACGCCCAGGGCGTTGAGTGCGGCGTGGACGATGCTTCTGGCGTC